>JBAYWA010000164.1:0-4861 GCA_041674325.1 Melioribacteraceae bacterium
ATTAACTGCCTCAAGTCTCGATCCGCACATTCCTATCGGGTCTTCAATACCGCCCTGATGATCTACGGAAAATTCTTCCGGAATTATATGGAGAATCTGCCTGTCCGATGGAATACGTATCGTCTGCACATCGGCCCGCAGCCTGTCCAGATCCTGCTGATTTATCTCTTTTTCGGGATTACTTATAGTCACATAATTTCTATGACGCAGACTGGTTATATGTTCGCCCGCCACACCAACATTTACTTCTTTTATCTGAAGTCCGGCTCTGTTAAGAGCAATGCTCATAGCCTCTGTGATTGCGTCTGCCGTTTTGGAGATATTTGCAACGAGACCCCGGTTCAATCCTTCAGACGGAGCCACGCCGAATCCGAGAATATTCAAATTGTTATCTACCTGTTCGGCAATAACCGCGCAAACTTTTGTTGTGCCCAGATCGAGTCCGGCTATAACATTTTTTTTCATGATTTCTTCTGTCCTGCGTCTAAATTTTTAACTAGCCCGTTAGTCGAGTCTGTAATGCCCAGATATACATGTCCGCCGTAGCGCAAGTCTACATAATCCAAGAAATTATTAATCTCCTTTCCCTTTATCGATTGCCAGAGTGTATTAAAGTAGATTACTTTTTTTATCTCATTGCCTCTTCCTATCATTACCGGATAATCTGTGGAAGAGAGATAAAACAAAATTTCTCCGCCGTTCTGCAGGTCGATAGATGAAAAATCATTTCCAAGTTCCGGATTCGTCATTCTGACCGCGGAGATAATTTTAGAGGCAGTGACTATATCCAGATTCTTCCTGAGATTCGATAAGATCTTCGGTCTGCTTCCGAAAAATGCATTTGAAATCACCGGGTAGTCGATTTTTTTGGTATCAGGCAGCATCGGCAGTAATTGAAGTCCTTCGGTCAATAGATACTGACTGCTGTCGGCAATTAATATAGAGTCAAAGACCTTCTCAGTAATTTTAATTAGAACTTTACCTGCGCCGTCGAAGCGCACATCGGCATTCTGAACATACGGATGCTTTTCAATCCGGTCCTTTATTATCTGCAGCCGCAAATTCTGATATGAGCTTTCATCCGACAGATTTGCAAAATTGAGGTACTGTTCTTTAGTAAGATGATATTCTCCCTCAACCGCTATAGTTTTTATTTTATCCCCGTGACCCGAGCGGGTTCCGGCCGCCAGATACAAAAGACCGCCGAGCGAGATTATCAGGAATGCGGCGCTCAATATTTTACCGAGGTTCTTCATCAGCTCTTTTTTTCCGCTTTTAACAGCTCAATAAATTTTTCTCCGTATTTCCATATATCACCGGCACCCATAGTAATAATGATATCGTCTTTCTTATATATCTTCTTCAGCAATTCCGGTATTTTGGTCTTGTCCGGTTCGTAGTAAACATTTTTATGTCCGAATTGTCTTGCTGTATTTGTAATGAGTTCGCCCGTAATTCCTTCGACCGGCTTTTCCCGCGCGGGATACACGTCGGTACAGATGAATATATCCGAGTTCAGAAAAGTTCGTCCGAATTCAGCGTAGAAATCTTTTGTCCTTGAATAAAGATGCGGCTGGAAGACAGCTACTAGTCTCCTGTTCCATCCGCGGCGGATCCCATCGAGTGTTACATTGATCTCTGTGGGATGATGACCGTAGTCATCTATCACCATTACATCTTCGTTATACTTTGTTTCAAATCTGCGGTAAACACCGTTAAATTTTTCAAGCGCCTGTTTGATTACTTTGAACTCAACACCCATCTCAGTTGCTATAGTTACAGCAACCAGCGCGTTTTTGATATTGTGAAGACCCGGTATATTAATTTTTATTCTGCCCAGCTCTTTACCCGAATAATTAACGGAGAATTCTGAATGATTTTCGGAATGAGTTATCCCCGTAGCGCGTATATCCGCCTGCGGCGTGATTCCGTATGTGAAGATTTTTTTATTTATCTGTGGAATTACATCCTGAAGCGCCGGTTCATCAAGACATAAAACCACGAAACCGAAAAATGGCACTTTGTTGGCAAATTCAATAAATGCGGATTTAATATCCTCCAGATCTTTATATGTATCCAGATGTTCTCTTTCTAAAGTTGTGATAGCAGCAATTGTCGGAGTTAATTTCAAGAATGTCCGGTCAAATTCATCGGCTTCTACAACAATGTAATCTCCGGCGCCGAGACGCGCGTTGGTTCCGCCGAGCGAGCTAAGTTTGCCTCCGACTATAATTGTCGGGTCGATGCCTGCCTCTGTGAGGACCAGTCCAACCATCGAAGTGGTGGTTGTTTTTCCGTGTGTACCGGCAATTCCTATTCCATACTTCATTCTCATGCATTCGGCAAGCATTTCGGAGCGTTTTATAACAGGAATTTTTCTGGAAATAGCTTCTTTCACTTCCGGATTATCAAGCACAACTGCGGACGAATAAACCACCACATCAGCTTCTTTAAGATTTTCCGGTGAATGCCCTTCATAAACTTTTATTCCAAGGCTCTCCAGGCGGTCGGTCACTTCAGATTTTGCGAGATCGGAGCCGGAAATAGTGAAGCCCTGACTGAGCAGAATTTCCGCAATTCCGCTCATTCCGATTCCGCCTATACCGACGAAGTGAATGTTTTTTATAGTATTCATCATCATAATCATTTTCCTCAGATCATTTCCGCTAAACGGATTGCCCTTTCGGCTATTGTTTTTGCCGCAAGCGGTTTTGCAAAAACTGAAATATTTTTCTTCATTTCTTCCAGCCGGATTTTATTATACAGCATTTCATTTATGACCGGAACAAATTCATCTTTCAAATTCTTGTCTTCAATCAACTCCGCGGCGCGGGCCACTTTTAACGCTTTTGCATTCATGTACTGATGGTTTGCCGCTACATTTTCCGAAGGGACAAAGACTACCGGGAGCCCAAGATACGCCGCTTCTGCAATTGTGGTGGCGCCGGAACGGGCAAGCACAATATCGCATGCCGAATATGCGGCAGACATATCGCTGATAAACGGAAATATTTTTACTGTGGCACTTTCCATATTTCTGTATTGATCATAATAGAATTTGCCGGTCTGCCAGATCACCTGTATCGCGCCGCTATCGAGTCCTTTCAGATTTTTCTCCACTGCATTATTGATAGAACGCGCGCCGCCACTTCCGCCGATCACTAACACAACTTTTTTCGAAGGATCCAGCCCGAAACTCTTTACTGATTCTGTTCTATCAGCCAGATTCAGATTAAGCCGTATCGGATTGCCGCTCAGCATAAGCTTTAACTGATCTCTGAAATATTTTTTTGATTCTTCGAATGTTATATGCACTTCACTGGCTTTCTTTTCAAGCATTCTATTGGTAACGCCCGGATAGCTGTTCTGTTCGAGAAGCATCACTTTTGCGCCCAGCACAGCAGCTGCCCAGATAACCGGTCCCGACACATACGCGCCGCTCCCTATTGCCACGCGCGGTTTATAACTGAAATTTATGACGAAAGACTGTAGCGCCGAGACGACCAGTTTCAGAGGAAAGAGCAGATTGCTCAAATTAAGCTGACGTGAAAATCCGCTGATCCAGATCGGTTTAAAGGCGAAACCATACTCCGGAACAATCCGTTCTTCAATTTTATTTTTCGCGCCGACGAACAATATTTCCGCGTCAGGTTTGATGGCCCTTATCTGCTGTGCTACCGCTAAAGCGGGATATAAATGTCCGCCCGTTCCGCCGCCCGCAAATACAAATCGATATGGAGTTTTATTCTTCATCCTACCTGGGCAATTTTTAATTCACTCGTTTTAACTGTCTGTCTTCCTACATTTACTATAATTCCTATCGATACTGCAAATAGTATAATTGAAGTACCGCCAAAGCTTATAAACGGAAGTGTGATTCCTGTTGTCGGCAGTAATCCGGTTACTACACACGCATTAATGAACGCGCTTGTGATAATATTGAGTCCGAGTCCGGCAACCAGTAGCTGTCCGAATTTATCCTGTGCCTTTTTCGCTATTATCAGGCATGTCACAAAAAGCGACAGAAAAAGGAAGAGTACGATCACTGTTCCAACAAAACCAAGTTCTTCTCCGAGAATTGAAAAGATGAAATCACCGTATGATTCGGGAAGAAACAGATCGCTCTGCCTGCTGTGACCGAGTCCTATTCCGAATATTCCCCCGCTGCCTAAAGCAATCTTAGCCTGTTTAACCTGAATATTTATATCTCCGCCGTTAATAAGACTTCCCGCGAAAGTGAGAATTCTTTCTCTTGAATGTTTCAGAAGCATCATTACCGCTCCAAGCAGAGCGGCCGAAGGAAGAACGATAGCCGCTATATGCTTTAACCTTGCGCCTGCAATAAATAAAAGCGCGAATGATGTGATCACAATAATGATGCTTGTGCTCACGTTCGGCTGAATTATTACCAGACCGCTGACTATTCCTATCCAGATAAGAGGAAAGACGAATCCGTTCTTGAAATCGGAAAGTTTATCTCCCATCCTTTCAAGCATTACGGCGATATGCATTATCAGAATAACTTTTGCCGCCTCCGAAGGCTGAAACTGGAAGAATCCTAGATCTATCCAGCGCTGTGCGCCTTTCACTCTTGCGCCGAATATAAAAGTCACCGCAAGGAGAATAATCACCAGATATAATAATTTTTTTGAGTGCACCCTGTATTTATCATACGGAATATATGCGCAGATTATCATCGCAATGAGTGCAACTACCACTTTCCACAAGTGGCTCTTAAACAAAAAATAAAGATTATTAAACTTTGACATGCTGTAAGTACCGCTGGCCGTAAGGACCATAATAGCGCCTATGGCTATCATACCAACTACAAGTACTATTAATATTTTTACCAGTGTATTCA
>JBAYWA010000165.1:0-4822 GCA_041674325.1 Melioribacteraceae bacterium
AATTGTTTCAGCAAAATTACGGAAAGTCTTAAGAATGAAGAAGCGTCATCTGCTCGGGATTCATTTTATTTTTACGCGAACGTCCACCGCATAGTATTTTCCGTCCTGAGCCGCAATCAGAGGATTTAAATCGAATTCCAGAATGTTTTCATTTTCAATCAACATTCGAGCGCAGTTCACAATAATTTTCTTAAGCTCTTTAATGTCTTGCGGATCTTCGCCCCTGACCCCGCGCAATATTTTTCCGATGGATGTCCCGCTTATCATCTCTTCAATATCAGAATCGCAAAGAAAAGCAGATTTCATACACGTGTCGGAAAAAACCTCCACATATTTACCGCCGGAGCCGAACATGAGAACCGGACCAAACGAGGGATCGCGGAATCCGCCGATAAGTAATTCATGTTTGGTTTTAATGAACGGCTGTATCAGAAAATTTTCAACTTCATATCCGGCGTCATGAAAATTCCTTCCGATCTCCTCCGCGGCGGAAATCAACTCCGCCTTTTCCCGTACGTTCAGTTTCACGGCATTTAATTCGGATTTGTGAACAACGCTTTTGTTTATCCCCTTCAAAACGAGCGGATAAAAAGCTTCTTCAAATTTTTCAACTTCAGACCCGTCAATTATTCTATTAAGGACAAGGGGCAATCCGTATTTAGCGCACAGCGCAGATATTTCGGATTGCGGCAAAAATCCATTTAAATAATTATTTATGTTTTTATTTAAACTCAGCATTGAGGTATAACCTTCTCTGTTCTCCGCCAATCTCTTTTGAGACGACGAGTAGAATAGAATGTTGGAGAGCACTTCGGCAGGATCCTCGGGATTTCTGAAGAGAGGTAATTTTTTAGAGGAGTTTTTTCTGTATTCGTTCCAGAATTCGGGGAGAGGCATTACAACCTGAAGAACCGGCTTGTCGCACTGCAAAGAGGAGATCCCTTCAATTACCTCAAAAGGGGAGACCATTACAGGTTCCACGAATATTGAAATGACAGCGTCAACATTTTCATCTTCCGCCGCAATTCCGGCGGCCTTCTTATATGTTTCAGCGGTGCCGCCCGGAAGAAGGTCCACGGGATTTTCAACGCTGCCTTCGGGATGCACAAATTCCCTGAGTGATTTCTTGGTTTCATCGCTGAAATTTGCGAGAACGAGTCCTTCTTTTTCGAGAGAGTCGACGCATAGGATAGCCGGTCCGCCGGCGTTTGTTATTACTGCTACGCGCGCTCCTTTTGGAGCGGGAAAATATTCAAATCCCTTTGCCGTATTAAAGAGTTCATTTAAATTATCTGCGCGGATAATCCCGAACTGATCCAGCAAAGCGTTCACAACTTTATCTTCGCCGCCAAGCGCGCCGGTATGAGAAGATGCGGCCTTCATTCCGCTCTTTGTCCGCCCCGCTTTTAAAACAATAGCCGGCTTCAGAATTTCACCCGTCATAAACGGCCGCACAAAATCCAGTCCGTTGACAAAACTTTCCAGATAGAAAGTAAGCGTCTTAATATTTTCATCCTCCTGCCAGAAGCGGAGTATGTCTGTCTCATTTATGTCGGCCTTATTTCCGACACTGATAAAATGCGCAAATTTAATATCCGTTTCCCGAAGAGAGTTTAGAACGGCAGCGCCGAGCGCGCCGCTTTGAGAAAGGAATCCGGTAGCGCCTGTCTCCGGCTTTTCCGCCACAAAAGTGGCGTTAAGTTTACTCTTGTCGAGCGTGTTGATTATTCCCATGCAGTTGGGTCCCACCATTCTCGCGCCAGAATTTTTAATCTTCTCCAGAACGCGCTTCTCCAATTCTTCCCCCTCTTTTCCAATCTCTTTGAATCCCGCAGTAATGAGGATAATGGATTTAACCTTTTTTTGAATCAGCTGATCTACGGAAGCTTCCGCGAACTGTTTAGGAACAACGAGGATGGCCAGATCTACCGGATCATCAATTTCTTCTATCGAACGAAAACATTTGTATCCCAGAATTTCCTCGGCTTTCGGATTTACGGGGAATACTTTACCGGTATAATCATAAGTTTTTATAGTTTTTAAAAGTTCATAGCCGATGCTTTTTTCTTTTGTGGAGGCTCCGGCAACGCAGATGGATTTTGGATAGAAGAAATTTTTTAGAGAACTCATTCCTGATTCCTTGTATAGAGAGAATTTTGTCCGATCAGTCTTTCGGCCCGAGAAACACACCGGCTAAAATATGAAAACCTTTCGCTAGATTCATTCGGCCGCGTGGACCGGATTCTAATTTGATTTTTGAATTATTAGGAGTTAAACACTATCCATGCGAGGACTATCAAAATAGCGGTTGCCTAATCTATCAATATATATTATAATTGAACACCATTAACAGAAGTAACAAGAGAAGCTATTGAAGAGAATACATTTTGTCGTCAATGGACGGTTCCGTCACACCGAGAGAAAAATAAAAGAGATTGAGGAGATATTCGGAGAGGAGTTCCTGGTTTGGACCTCTGTTACCAATGGAAACGGGCATGCAATTGAATTGTCTGAAAATGCAGTTTTGGGAGGAACGGATTATCTGATTGCCGCCGGGGGCGACGGAACGATGAGCGAAGTTATAAATGGTATAATGAAGGTTGAAAGATCTAAAAGGGAAAATCTGACAGTCGGATTATACCCGTTCGGAAGCGGAAACGATTTTGCTAGAACGCTTAAACTCTCCAAAAAACTGTCTGAGCTTAAAGAGCTTATAAAAAACAATTCCGTTACACAAATAGATGTGGGAAAGTTAGAATTCATCAATATGCAGGGCCAGAATGCCGTGCGTTATTTCAATAACATAGCGGATATAGGACTAGGCGCGGAAGTTGCTAAACGCGTAAACGAAGGGAAGAAAATTTACGGACCGAATTTCGATTTTTTCAAAGCAACCGTGCTCGGTTTTCTGAAATATAAAAGAAAGCAGCTCCGAATAATTTCGGGGAAGTTTAACTGGACCGGCAGAATGCTGATTTTGTGTCTGGCAAACGGAAAATATTTCGGCAGCGGATTGGGAATAGCGCCGCAGGCCAAAATAAACGACGGAAAGTTTTCTATTACCCTTGCCGCCGAGGTCAGTCTTTTTGATTATCTTAAAAATCTCTCGAAAATTCGTAAATGCCTTCCGGTTCACCACCCGCAAATAATTTATAATGAAACCGAGAGCTGCACAATTGAGCCGATAGGAACCGAGTGCCTTATTGAGGCTGACGGCGAAATGATTGGTAAAATTCCCCTTAAAGCCTCGATGATTCATAAAGAGATCAATTTTTTAATGCCGGATTCGAAATAGTCGGATCGGGTTTACATTCTTATTAAAAGCAGACAAATAATATGGGCAGATTTAAGTTATATCTGGAATATGAAGGAACGCGCTACAGCGGCTGGCAGATGCAGAGAAACGCTAAAAGCATTCAGGGGAGACTAATGGAGATCGCAGCGCAGATTTTTAAAGGGGAAAGAGCGGAGGTTCAGGGTTCCGGCAGAACGGATGCCGGGGTTCACGCATTATGCCAGGTGGCGCATCTGGAGGTCAAAACAATGCTGGCGCCGGAAATCATACGCATGAAATTCAACGATGAACTGCCTTCCGACATTAATATTATCGAGATTGAAAAAGCAGATCCGAAATTTCACGCGCGCCACGATGCAAAGAGCCGCTCCTATCTTTATCAGATTTCTAAACGGAGATCCGCGTTCGGCAAACCGTTTGTCTGGTGGATAAAAGATCCGCTCAATTACGAAAAAATGGCAAAAGCAGCTAAGTTGTTTATCGGTATGCACGATTACCGGTCGTTTGCAGATCAGGATGATCAGGAAAAATCTACAAAGGTTCTAATAGAAGATGTGCAGATTAAAACCGAGGGGGATTTAATTTTAATACGAATCACCGGCTCTCATTTTTTGTGGAAGATGGTCAGAAGAATGGTGGGAGTGCTTGTAGAGGTGGGCCGGGGCAAGCTCACCGAAAACGATATAAAATATTTTCTTGAACACGAATCCCCGACCCCCGCCAAATATACAGCGCCCCCGTCCGGATTATTTCTGGAGAGCGTCCTTTACGGCTCGGAGAAGCACGGAGACAATTCCGGAGGAATGATAAACATTTACTCAAAAGGGAAGACCTTTTCAAAACCGCTTTTAAAGAAAGAGAGTAGATGAATTTCGGTAATTCTTTGACGGGCGGCCAAATTCAGATTTTAAAATACTGGAAACCCCTCTTTGCGGTATTTGTCTGGGGTCTATCATTTATCGCCACAAAATTTGCCCTTGCCGAACTTCGGCCGGTAGTGATAGTGTTTATGCGTCAGATACTGGGGATCTTATTTTTAACACTTGTAATTATTAAGCAGGGAAAAAGCTTTGCCGTAAACCTGCGCGAGCAGAAGTGGATCTTCGCCCTTGCCGTAATTGCCTGTTTCCATCTATGGATTCAGGTAACGGGGCTACAATGGACCTCGGCTTCTCATACGGGGTGGATAATCGGTATAACACCGGTTTTTATGGTCATGCTTGGACTCCTGTTCTTTAAAGAAAAAATCACTTCGGCCCAAACAGCGGGAATCGTGATTTCATTCACCGGGCTTCTTCTTCTTGTTAGCAAGGGGGATTTTGCTTCACTTGACTTCATTAAGAATAAAGGGGATCTCCTCATAATAACAAGCTCCGGAACTTGGGCTATCTATTCGCTTGTGAGCAAAAAAACAACCCTTACTCTTTCGCCGGTGATGACTACATTTTATCTGTTCGTGATGGTTGCGTTGGTTATAGCCCCTTTCACAATAAACGAAAAAAATATTAGTGATGTTGCCGGTCTCTC
>JBAYWA010000166.1:0-4813 GCA_041674325.1 Melioribacteraceae bacterium
GAGCTTTCGCTCGACGGCTCGCTCCGCAAAATAAAAGGTTCATTGCCAATCAGCGTCGAAGCCCGGCGGCGCGGGATCTCCAAAATTATTCTTCCCTCGGATTCTGTAAAGGAGGCATCAATTGTAGACGGGATTGAAGTTTTCGGCCTGAACAATCTGACTGAGGTAATTCAATTTCTGAATGAAGAAAAAAAATTCGAGCCGGTTTATACTGACAAAGAGGAGATATTCTCAAAAGTAAATACTTATTTGAACGATTTTTCCGATGTTAAGGGACAGGAAAATGTTAAGCGGGCTTTAGAGATAGCCGCCGCCGGAGGGCATAATATTTTAATGATAGGTCCTCCCGGATCGGGTAAGACAATGCTGGCAAAAAGGCTACCTTCAATTCTTCCCCCGCTTAATTTTGATGAAGCGCTAGAGACTACAAAAATACATTCAGTAGCCGGCATACTTAGAAAAGATCAGGCGCTGATTACTGAGAGACCGTTCAGGAGCCCGCATCATACCATCTCCGATGCGGCTTTAATTGGCGGCGGTACCATTCCGCGTCCGGGTGAGGTCTCGTTTGCACACAATGGAGTTCTCTTTTTGGATGAGCTCCCCGAATTCAAAAAAAATGTTTTGGAGGTTCTTCGTCAGCCGTTGGAGGATTTCAAAGTGACTGTGAGCCGGTCGAAGATGTCGCTCGAATTTCCGGCAAATTTTATGCTGGCTGCCGCAATGAATCCATGCCCCTGCGGATTTTTCACAGATCCGAATAAGGAGTGCACGTGCAATATCGGACAGATTCAAAAATATATGGCAAAAATCTCGGGCCCGCTCTTAGATAGAATTGATATCCACATTGAGGTACCGGCCGTCAAATTCAAAGAATTAGCGTCTTCGGCAACAGGAGAAAGATCGGCCGATATAAGAAAACGGGTAATTACAGCCAGGGATCTCCAAAGGGATAGGTTCAGCGGTATTAAGAATTTGTATAAAAACGCGGATATGAGCTCCAAAGAAATCAGAAAATTCTGTAAATTAGACGAAAGGTGCGAAGAGCTGCTGAAGATGGCAATGACCCATCTGGGATTATCGGCCCGAGCATACGACAGGATAATAAAAGTCAGCCGGACAATTGCGGATCTGGAAAATTCTTCAGAAATTGCACCTCAGCATATTTCTGAGGCGATACAATATCGGAGTTTAGATCGTGAATTATGGGGTCATTAACCTCTTTTTCCCATTTAAATTTATTTACTTATAACACTTCTTGCTTTTTTGTCAAGTGCATTCTATATTTGAAGCTCGCTTTTTGAGATAGTGGGTGAATTTTATCTGGGCGGACGCCGGAGTTGGAGAGCCGGGGCGGACTGTAAATCCGTTGGCTAAAGCCTTTGGGGGTTCGAATCCCTCGCCGCCCACAATACGTTCTGATTTATTTTGTGATGCGGGAGTAACTCAGTTGGCTAGAGTCACAGCCTTCCAAGCTGTTGGTCGCGGGTTCGAGTCCCGTCTCCCGCTCAAGCTGCTGATGTAGCTCAGTTGGTAGAGCACTTCCTTGGTAAGGAAGAGGTCACCGGTTCAATCCCGGTCATCAGCTCAAAAAGATATTTATTTGAAATTTAATTTAATCCGGTACTCTATCGGAAAGTTTATTAGAGGAATCAGCAATGGCAAAATCCAAAAACGTAAGACAGATCATTATTTTAGAGAGCACCGCAAATACCGGGTTTCGCTACTCGACTAAAAAAAATAAAAGAGAACATCCTAACAGAGTTGAATATAAAAAATACGATCCTGTTGTTCGCAAACATGTGGTATTCAAAGAGACTAAATAATACGTCAGTGGCTCAATTGGCAGAGCAGCGGTCTCCAAAACCGCAGGTTGGGGGTTCGAGTCCCTCCTGACGTGCGAGATTTATAAGGCGATAATAATCTATGAAAGAAAAAATAATTAATTTCGTTAACGATGTAGTGAAGGAGATGAAAAAAGTCACCTGGCCTACCCGTGATGAATTAAAAGAATCTACTTCAATCGTGATAGTTGTTTGTCTGGTCTTATCTGTCTTCACCTATGTTGTAGATATGGCCGTTAATAAGATACTTCAAGGGATTTTTTAGTATTGGAAAACGAAAAAGCAAAATGGTACGTTGTTAGAACTTTCTCAGGGCACGAGAATAAAGTTAAGAATCTGATTGACGCTGAACTTAAAGACAACGAAGAGCTGCACGCAAGAATTTTTGATGTTTTAGTTCCGACAGAAAAAGTTTTTGAAGTTAAAGACGGCAAGAAAAAAACCAAGAAGAAAAATTTCTTCCCGGGATATATTCTTGTTTGCGCCGATCTTGACCTGAGGGTGAAAGATTTTATAATCAATACACCTTCGGTTATGGGATTTCTAGGCTCGGCCAGCCAGCCTGTTCCGTTATTGCCCGATGAAGTAAAAAGAATCGTTGGAAGAATTTCTCAGACTGATGAGACTGAGCGGACAGAAACAATTTTCAGAACGGGCGACTTTGTGAAAATTACAGACGGCCCATTCAATAATTTTTCCGGATTCATTCAGGAAGTGAACGAAGAAAAAATGAAAATTAAAGTAATGGTTTCGATCTTCGGCAGAAAAACTCCCGTTGAAATCGATTTTGCACAAGCTGAATTTGAAAAATAAATATTATATAGGTTAAACAATGGCAAAGAAAATTGATAGTTACATTAAGTTACAAATACCCGCCGGCGCCGCAAATCCTTCTCCTCCTGTTGGTCCAGCATTAGGCCAGAAAGGCGTAAATATTATGGAATTCTGCAAGCAGTTTAACGCAAGAACCTCCGCCCAGCAAGGTCTGATTATCCCTGTTGTTATTACCGTATACTCCGATAAATCATTTACGTTTATTACAAAAACACCTCCAGCGGCCGTCCTCTTAAAGAAAGCCGCAAAAGTGGAAAAGGGTTCCGCAGAACCGAATAAAACAAAAGTCGCCAAAGTAACCAGTTCTCAGGTTAGAGAGATTGCAACTCTTAAAATGCCTGATCTGAATGCTCACGACGTTGATCATGCTATGAGTATGGTTGCAGGAACCGCTCGCAGCATGGGATTCACTGTCGAAGACTAATTTTATAAAAATAATTGTGACCGGAATTAAAATGAAAGTTTCAAAAAGAATTAAAGCAATCAACAAAAATGTTGATAAAGAAAAAGAATACACGGTAGAAGAGGCAGTTAAACTTCTTAAGGATAATTCGAAAGTTAAATTCGTAGAGACTCTTAACTGCGCTATCCGTCTCGGAGTCGATCCCAGACACGCCGATCAGATGGTCAGAGGAACAGTTTCCCTTCCCCACGGAACAGGAAAAAAAGTTTCGGTGCTCGTAATCGCAAGAGGCGCTCAGGCAGAGGAAGCTCTTAAAGCAGGCGCAGATTATGCGGGATTCGAAGAGTATCTCGAAAAAATTAAAGGCGGATGGGCTGAAGTGGATGTTATCATCGCCACACCGGATTCGATGGGCGAACTGGGCAAACTGGGCCGCGTTCTGGGACCTAAAGGGTTGATGCCTAATCCGAAGAGTGGTACTGTTACTCAGGATGTTGCCAAAGCGGTTAAAGAAGTTAAAGCAGGCAAGATTGAATTCAGGGTTGAAAAGGCCGGAATCGTTCATACTGCTTTAGGCAAAATGGATTTTTCAGTAGAACAATTATCGGAAAATACTCGCGCTTTTCTTCAGACTATAGTTAAAATGAAACCATCTTCCGCTAAAGGGCACTATGTAAAAAGCCTTTTCCTGTCGACCACTATGGGACCCGGATTAAAAATTTCAAAAGACGAAACAGTATTTTCAGCTAAACACGAATAAAAATTTACGCACTCATCCCGGAGAACGGGATAATTAAATGCTTCTACATTAATTAGTGTGTTGTTATAACCGAATGGGAGTACGATGAAAAAAGAAGAAAAAGGAGAGATGATTGAGCAGATTAAAGAGCTTATAAATAAATCTTCCTCCATGTTTCTTGTTGATTACCGCGGAGTAAATGTTGCGGACATTAATAAGATCCGTTCTGACTTCAGAAAGGAAGGAATAACTTATAAGGTATTTAAGAATACTCTCTTCAAAAAAGCCCTCGAACAGACAGGCGGTTACGAAAAATTTAATCCCCAGCTCATCGGAATGATAGGTGTTGCCTTCACGGGAGAAAATTTCGTTTCTGCAGCTAAGGTAATCAAAAAATATTTTGATGAAAAACAGAAACTCTCTTTTAGAGGATGTTACATAGACGCTGCATATTACGGCGCGGATCAGCTGAACACAATCGCTTCCATGCCAACTAAAGATGAAATCATGGGCGGAATTGTCGGAAGTATTGCGGCTCCCGCAAGCGGAATTGTCGGCGCTATCAACGCAGTTATTCGCGATCTCGTCAGTGTTATTGATGAAGTCGGCAAAAAGAAAGCTGCATAAAAAATTGAATAATTAATTATTAGTAATAGGAGAAATACAATGTCAGAGAAAATTGCAGAGATCGTAGAGAAAATTAAAGCTCTCACACTCGTTGAAGCATCTGAATTAAAGAAAGCTTTAGAAGATGAATTTGGAGTTACAGCGGCTGCCCCGATGATGATGGCAGGCGCAGCAGCACCAGCGGCCGCGGCAGTCGAAGAGAAAACAGAATTCGATGTTATTCTTGAAAACGCAGGCGCAACTAAAATCAACGTTATTAAAGTTGTTCGCGCTCATACAGGCTTAGGACTTAAAGAAGCAAAAGATTTAGTTGACGGCGCTCCGAAAACAGTAAAAGAAGCTGTCTCTAAAGACGAAGCTGAAAAA
>JBAYWA010000167.1:0-4786 GCA_041674325.1 Melioribacteraceae bacterium
CCGGACTAATACTGGGTTCTATCCTGGCTTCTATAGGATTCGTGAGGATTTCGGTTTGGCAGATTGCCGGTCTTGGAGCCGGTTATGGAGCTCAATGGATACCGCTCGCATTTACAGTCTGTTTCTCAGTAGTGGGCGTGGTTACCTGGGGCACCCTGATGGGCTCTATGCTTCCTCTGATTATTAATAAACTGGGATTCGACCCGGCTACTTCCTCCGCTCCTTTTGTTGCCACACTTGTTGACGTGACCGGTCTTATTATTTATTTCTCGATAGCCATGTTTATATTTTTCTGAGACAGCCGAGAGATTACTATTTTAGGTTCAGATGTGTTAATTTGTTAAATAATTTTGTCTGTCATCCCGGTTAATTCAAAAAGAAGTCCAATTAATTTACATTGAAATGTGGAACAGAGCGGGTCTGGATTTGGGAATTGTTCGGTAAGAGATAGAAAATTGTTTAAAACAAAAAACCCCAGCATTGCTGGGGTTTTTTGCCGTATCAAACAGAGATTTAATTATAACTTTTCCATATACTTTGCGCCTATCTCTGTTCTTCTGTTCTGCGCTCTGTCTTTAGCTGTTTTGTTTGGAGCAACCGGCTTCAATTCGCCAAATCCCTCCGCAACTATCTGGCTGTCGCTGATTCCTTTTTTAACCAGGTAATCTCGAACTACATTTGCTCTTTTAACAGAAAGCTTCTGATTGTAATTCTCACTTCCTATTGAATCTGTATGGCCGCCTAATTTGATCTTTGCATCCGGGTATTTGCTCAATACTTCGACTGCATTATCAAGAATCTTTTTAGATGCTTTGTTCAACGCGGATTTATCGAATCCGAAGTGAACGAAATCGAAAGTCAATTCTTTTTCAACTTCTGTAGGGGGAACATCGTCTTTAGGATCGAGAGGATTAGTCCCGCGTTTTACTTCAACACCGTCGAAAACAGTACCGCCGTCGGTATCGGCTTTAAGTGGATCGGTTTTATGTTTAAGTACTTCGTCGCCGTCGCCGAGCTCGTCGCTGTCGGTGTCAACTTTTAGCGGACTCGTTTTAAACATATTGACTTCTTCGCCGTCTTTTAATCCGTCACCGTCAGTGTCGGTTTTCAGAGGATCGGTTTTATATTTCAATACTTCATCGCCGTCTGCCAGGCCGTCGCCGTCTGTATCAACTTTTGTCGGATTAGTTTTGTATTTCATTACCTCGTCGCCGTCGCCTAAACCGTCGCCGTCTGTATCAACTTTAAGCGGATTGGTCATGTATTTATTAACTTCTTCTCCGTCCTTAAGACCGTCACCGTCCGTATCCGCGTTCATCGGATCTGTTCCCAAAGCCAATTCCTCGCGCTTTGTAAGGCCGTCGTGATCGTGGTCTGTGTTCAGACTTTCATTGGAAAATGAAAGTCCAAGACCCAGGTTGATATATCCGTCATTGGTCGTGCTGGGAATTTTGTAGAAATTCAAGTTCTCTGTAAGTGAATAATTATAACCAAGGCTTACATCCAGAGCTATTTCATCAGATAATTTAATTTCAGTGCCGATACCTACGGGAATAATACCTGTCCAGCCGTTATTACTAACCGCATCGGGAGAAACAGCGACAGGTTTTTTTGTTACATCATAATTCATCATTCCAATTCCGGCGTAGAAATAGGGATTCCATCCTTCAAGATCGAATGGTGTATAAAGAATCCTTGCCTCAATCGGGATGATTGAAGATTCATACTCGGAGCTCGGTAAATAATATTTTCCGCCGTCACCGGAAAGTTTTCCGTAACCGGCGCCAAGTTCTGCCTGCCAGTCGTTCGATAATTCAAATCTGAAAAATCCTCTTAACAGATATGATGAAAGAGATAAACCGTTATCGCTTTCAAATTCTGTTGTCGGAAGAACTCCGTTAATCTGAAAACCTCCTTTAAAGCCAAAATCTTTGAAGCTATTGCCGGAAGTCTGTGCATAAGTGCTTATTGTGCCGATCAGAATGAATAGAACGGCATAAAAGAATTTCACTATGTCTGATTTTTTTCCCATCTGTGACTCCATGTTAGTTTGTAAAAAAAAATTATTGCTGATATCTCTCAACAGCATTGGATAAATGATAAAAAAAATCATCTAAGCCTGATCAAAACTTCTGCGCCAGCTTCTCATCAGGAAACCGGTTATTATTAACGCAATTCCAATAAGGGCGACTTTGATATAAGATTCGGGGTAATAATAGTACCCGCCAATGGCCACAGGTACATTTTGCATCTCAAGAGAAGTTAATCCTTCACCGCGCGCAACCTCGACTTTGTATTTAATATTCAGGAGCGCATAAGACAATATTACTGCGCCTTGAAGAAAACAGACAATATCGACCAGAGCGAAAACTATTACAGATAAAATTTTTTTCAATTTTTACCTCTAATTTGTACCCCCGAGAGGAATCGAACCTCCGACCAACAGTTTAGGAAACTGCTGCTCTATCCTTCTGAGCTACGGGGGCATTAATTTTTCAACTATCTACGAGTTATTTTATTAATGATCCCTTCATCAAGAAAGCATTATACTGTAAAAATAACCGCATAATCACTTTGCAAAATATAAGTATTGAATGTTCAAATAAAAAGAGGTTTGAGACACAGATCACAATTCTTGAAAATATAATCAAATTGGATTTGCCCCGCATTTTTGATAATTTTTGTAACGAAATTTCGAAAAAAACTAGCAGGAGTAAAGTATATGACTACGATCATTGATGTATGGAGCAGAGAAATATTGGATTCGCGTGGAAACCCGACTGTAGAAGTTGAAATAACCTTGGAATGCGGTGTTGTAGGAAGAGCCGCGGTGCCCAGCGGAGCTTCCACCGGTGAAAATGAAGCGGTTGAGTTAAGAGACGGCGATAAATCCCGGTATAACGGTTTAGGCGTTTCGAAGGCTGTAGAGAACGTAAATGATAAAATTGCGGATGAATTGATCGATTTTGACGCAACTGATCAGGTGGGCATCGACAATTTCCTGTGCGAACTCGATGGTACCCCGACTAAATCGGAATTTGGAGCAAATGCAATTCTGGGAGTCTCTCTCGCCTGCGCTAAGGCATCCGCGGAAGCTCTTGGATTGCCCTTATACCGGTATATCGGAGGAGTAAACGCGAGAACACTCCCTGTGCCGATGATGAATATTCTGAATGGCGGTAAGCACGCAGATAATAATGTGGATTTTCAGGAATTCATGGTTATGCCCGTAGGAGCCCCTACATTTAAAGAAGCCCTCAGATATGGAGCAGAAACATTTCATTCATTGAAATCCGTATTGAAGAAAAAAGGATATAATACCGCTGTCGGCGATGAAGGCGGTTTTGCCCCCAATCTCAAATCAAATGAAGAGGCGATCACTGTAATTCTTGAAGCTATAGATAAGACCGGCTTGAAAGCAGGCAAAGATATTTTCATAGCGCTGGATCCGGCAGCGAGCGAGATGTGGGATAATGAAAAGAAATCATATTTCTTCTTCAAATCCGATAAATCTTATATGGCACCCGAAAAGATGGTAGATTACTGGGCTAAGTGGATTAACCAGTATCCGATAATTTCTCTTGAAGACGGAATGGCTGAATTTGATTGGGACGGCTGGAAATTGTTGACTGATAAAGTCGGCGGTAAAATTCAGTTGGTAGGCGATGATCTTTTTGTTACTAATACCGATTATCTTGCCCGGGGAATAGAGAAGGGTGTTGCAAATTCTATACTGATAAAAGTAAACCAGATCGGGACACTTACCGAAACACTTGATGCTATTGAGATGGCTAAACGAGCCAGTTATACGGCTGTTATAAGTCATAGATCCGGTGAAACAGAAGATACCACAATTGCAGATATAGCGGTTGCTACAAATGCGGGACAGATTAAAACCGGTTCGGCCAGCAGAACAGACCGTATTGCAAAATACAATCAACTTCTGAGAATCGAGGAGGAGTTGGATACAACTTCAATATTCCCCGGTATTGCGGCGATTAATTATACCGAACAGTAAGGAATCCATTTTAATAACCGGCCCCCGTTTTTTACGGGGGCTTTTTTGTCTGAATGAATAACTTAATCCTTTCCAGTCAGAGGACTTTATGCCCAAACATAATGTTAAAACAATTAACGAGTTAATTAAGAAGAACAAAATTGAATTTATTGATTTAAAATCCGTCGATCTTTCAGGCAGACTCCATCATATCTCGCTTCCGGTCTTCGATGGAATAATTTCCAAACTTATAAGCGAGGGTGTCGGATTCGACGGCTCAAGTTTCGGATTCCGTAAAGTTGAAAACAGCGATATGATCATGATACCTGATCTCGATACGGCTGTCGTGGATCTGTTCCGTGATGCTCCTACATTAAGCTTTTATTCAAATATAGTATTGACAGATGAAAAACATTCCCGCTTTACACAGGACGGAAGATTTTTAGCGACACAGGCCGAAGGTCTCCTAAAGAAACTCACCGGAGCAGACAAATCCTGGTGGGGACCCGAATTTGAGTTTTATATCTTCTCCAAAGTTGAATATGATACCCGCACGGCAACATCATATTACAAAGTTGAACATGCCGAGGAATTTTACAAACGTGCATATCACGCCGCTAATCCTTTCGATATCTATGATGATTTCAGGGATGAAGCCTGCAAACTGCTGCAGAAATTCGGCATTAAGATTAAGTATCATCATCACGAGGCGGGAGAACGGGGGCAGCAGGAGATCGAAACATATTTCAGCAATCTCTTAAATACTGCTGATAATATCATAACCGCCAA
>JBAYWA010000168.1:0-4740 GCA_041674325.1 Melioribacteraceae bacterium
CTCCAGCGGAGTTTATTTTTATCTTCTCTATGCGGGCGATCAGATAAGCATGAAAAAAATGGTACTAATCAGATAATTAAAATCTGAAGCATCTCCTTTGATCTCTTCCCGGGGGATAAGCAATTTCATATCAGAAGATTGCTTACTCTCCGGAAGAGTCCACAATTTGAATACCCCTCTCTAATTGGTTATCTTTGCCTCTGAATTTAAGTATGGAGTAAAATCGATTTATGAAGTTTAACAGAAGAACACATACCTGCGGAGAGCTGAGAGAAGCAAATATAGGCGAGAATGTCGTTTTAAACGGATGGGTTGCAATCCGCCGCGATCTCGGCGGTGTTATCTTTATAGAAATGCGGGACCGTTTTGGAATCACACAGGTAGTGTTTGAACCTAATTATAATCCCGATTCTCACGAGACGGGAAAAAAATTAAGAAGCGAATACGTTGTTTCTATAGAGGGGAAGGTTAGAAGGAGACCCGAAGGAACCGCAAATCCGGCACTTCCGACCGGACAGGTAGATGTAATGGTGGATAAACTGATTATTCTGAACCAATCCGAAACCCCTCCTTTTCCAATCGAAGACGGGATAGACGCGCACGAAGATCTGCGTTTGAAATACCGTTATCTGGATTTGCGCCGGAATGAGATGCAGAAAAATCTGCTTCTGCGCCATCAGATGTATCAGATAACAAGAAAATATTTTGATGCGAATAAATTTGTTGAAGTGGAAACACCGATTCTTATGAAAAGCACTCCCGAAGGAGCGCGCGATTTTCTGGTTCCCAGCAGAATGCACAAAGGCAAATTTTATGCGCTACCCCAGTCTCCCCAGACTTATAAGCAGATCCTGATGGTATCGGGACTGGACCGCTATTTTCAAATTGTAAAGTGTTTCCGTGATGAGGATCTGCGTGCAGACAGACAGTATGAATTCACTCAGATAGATGTTGAGATGTCCTTCGTTGATGTTGAAGATATATTTGAGATAGTTGAAGGTCTTATGAAAAACTTTTTCGGCGAGGTTCTGAATCTGGAATTGACTTCCCCGATTCCGAGACTGACTTTTGATGAAGCGATGGAGAAGTATGGAAGCGACAAGCCGGATCTCCGTTTCGGGCTTGAGATGGTTACGCTCAATGATGTTTTTGCAGATTCCGATTTCAGAGTTTTCAAGGATTCCATCGAATCAAACGGCATTATTACGGGCCTGCTCGCAGGCGGATGCGGTGATTATACAAGAAATCAGCTGGATGTGCTGACCGACTATGTAAAAAAACTCGGCGCCGGTGGATTGATCTGGATGCGTGTCAAGGAGAATGAACTTGAGGCTCCGATCGCGAAATTTTTAACCGACGATGAGAAGAAAAATCTGATTAATAAAATGAATGCCAAACCGGGTGACCTTTTATTCATCCTCACCGGCAAAAAAATTAAAACTCTCTCATTGATGGGCGCGCTTAGACTTGAGATGGCGAAGAGAATGAATATGATTTTACCCGATGCTAAGCCAGCCCTCCTCTGGGTAACGGATTTTCCGTTATTTGAGTGGGACGATGAAACAAACAGATTATATGCAATGCATCATCCTTTTACCTCCCCAAGAATAGAAGATATTCCTCTTATGGAGACAGACCCCTCAAAAGTAAAAGCCCGCGCGTATGATCTGGTTATGAACGGCAACGAGATTGCCGGGGGCAGTATCCGTATTCATGATTCAGAACTTCAGTCTAAGATGTTTAAGACGTTAGGAATAGGAAGCGAAGAAGCTGAGGAAAAATTCGGATTTTTAATGGGGGCTTTCAAATATGGCGCTCCGCCGCATGGTGGTATTGCTTTTGGATTTGACAGACTTGCAATGCTTTTCGCCGGCCGCCCTTCTATAAGGGACGTGATAGCTTTTCCAAAGACCTCAAGCGGAATCTCCCTGATGGACGAGGCCCCATCCCATGTCGATGAATCGCAGTTAACCGAACTTCATATCAAAATAAAGTAAATTAAAGGGTAGTGCCCGGCTTAGGACACTACCTTTGCCATTCCCGATTTTACAGGTAATAATTACCTGTAAGATGACTCAAGTCACCCTCCCCCAAATTTCTGTTTGCTTTAATTAATCCTTTTTCTATATTGTTTCCAGGCATAATGGGTTCTTTGACATTCCAAATATTTGGTTTGATTATTGAACCAATTGATATGTTCGAAAAGTAGAGCGCCGTTATTTTAACGGAAAATATTACCACTTTTTTGAAAAGGATAATAAGTGGGCCAGCAGCAACTATTATTGATACTTCTTGGAATTCTGGTCGTAGGCATCGCAATCATCGTCGGTATAAATTTATTCCGAGCCAATGCCATAGAATCGAAACGCAATAATGTAATAGCTGATTTACTGAATCTTGCTACAATTGCCCAGCAATATTATATGAAACCAAGTTCACTCGGGGGCGGTGCGAGAAGCTTTACGGGATGGACAATTCCGGCTGAACTTACAGTAACCGCAAACGGCCACTTTCTCTCGACAGTAACTGCCTCCAAAGTCGAACTCATTGGCATAGGAAATGAGGTAGTTACTAATAATGATTCAATAACTGTTAAGATGGAAGTTACACCAACATCATATTCGACTACAATAATCAAATGAGCAGAAATTTTTAAATGATAATCTAAGCGGAGCAGATTTAAATATACCTTCATCATTCATTTAATTAACAATAAATCCATAATAAAAGGAGTTACAAAATGGGTCAGCAGCAATTATTACTTATCGTATTGGGCGTAATCATAGTTGGAATCGCGGTTGTAGTAGGAATAAATGTATTTACAGCCAGCGCATCCCAGTCGAACCGTGACGCGGTTATAGCCGATCTAACAAATATCGCATCAATGGCACAGCAGTATTACAGAAAACCGATAGCACTCGGCGGCGGCGGCAACACATTCACAGGATGGACAGTACCGGTAAGCCTTTCACCAACAGCCAATATGAGCGCGGCAGTAGTACCAACAGTAGCTGCACAGTCGGTAACGCTTGTTGGAGTTGGAACTGAAAAAGGAAACGACGGCTCTACGGTTGTAAAAGTTACCATGGTAGTTGCACCCGATGAGATTACTTCCACAACAATTGACAATTAAAGTTCAGGTCTTAAGAAATAATCCCGCAAGGAGAAACTGAATTTATAAAGAAAAAGCCGGTATCATAGATTGCCGGCTTTTTCAAATATTATTTTAGAGTAATTTCATTCAAAAGGGAGCACTTCAATTATTTTATCTATTCCATTTGAAATGGCAGTATCGAGTTCAGGATAAATCTCCACTCCCAGATTCAGATAAAACCCCTCTTCACCCCGCATATCAAACTTCAGGAGTACTCTTCCGTCTTTTAGAGAGACTAAATAATATGTAAAATCGCAGGATATTAATGTTGATTTGAAAAAACGCCGGGACACTCTGCTGAAAGAGTTCCCTTTTTTAGCAGATACACTGTGTACAAGCCCGATAAATACCGCATCGGCACTGTCTTTCAGTACAGTGTAACCGAGGTCTGTATCAGAAAAATATTTAAGATCCAGATGCCTCACTTCTTCTATTGATTCCGCAATCCAGGGGATCAGACTATCGGGATCGGATGATTCCGTCAACTCCGGAATAAAAAATTTAGTCTTTTCAAAATTTTGTTCTAAGGAGTTGAGAAAGTGATTTGTAGAGTATAAGGTTCCGAAATCTGTTGTATCGTCATTCATCATCGGAGCGAGGGCAATTTTATTTAAACGGTAAGAATCAAATCCGGGAGATTTATAGACTTTAACAATCCGGCTCACCGGTGCGATGTAATCATCCGGACTGGGCCCGCAACCAATTAATACTAATGCCATAGAGAAAAGAATAGAAAAGAAAATTAAGCCGTGAACTTTTTGAGTAACATTTTTCTGCATCTAGGTCCCCAGTTTGACAGGAAGAATGTTATCTAATTAATTGAAGAAATTCAATGAATAATTAATTCCATTGTAGTTAAGTAAGCTGACTCAAAAAAAAAAAAAACCGGAGGGTTAGTCCGGCTTTCATAATAATTTAATCACTGTTACTGACCAAAATCAAAATCCGATCTGATCAATTATCGTTTTTAACAAGATATCTTTTGATCTTCTGTGTCGTAGTTTTCTCAAATTCCTGTTCGCGGATGTAAAATCTTTTAATCTGTTTGTGAGCTGAGAGCTGCTGATTGACTTTTTCTATCTCTCCGGAGATTGTTTTATTCAACAGTTCCTCATCTATCTGAATATGATTTGTTTCTGCCAGCTCAATGAATGCCTCTGCATCCACAACAATTTGAGCCGAGATAATTTCTCCCTGCTTTGGATCTTCCTCTCCAAAGACAAGACATTCAAGGACAAATGGGCTTCGGTTTATAATATCTTCAACTTCTTCAGGGAAGACATTTTTACCGCTCTTGGATATAATCACATTCTTTTTTCTCCCGTTGATGTGCAAAAATCCGTCGGGATCCAGGAAGCCGATATCCCCTGTTTTGAACCAGCCGTTTTCGAATGTGTCGTCCGTAGCTTTTTCATTTTTATAATAACCGATCATGACATATGGTGCTTTGGCCCAGATCTCTCCGCTTCCGTTTTCGTCCGGATTGTTAATCTTAATCTGTACGTGCGGGAGCGGTATTCCGGCGGCGTCATCCTTAAATACGTCAACTCTGTTGAGGGCCAGGATTGGTGAGGTCTCGGTCAATC
>JBAYWA010000169.1:0-4714 GCA_041674325.1 Melioribacteraceae bacterium
AGAGAGATGAACGCGCTTATACGCCAGATGACAAATTTGTTTAAGGAATATGTCAAGATCAATAAATCGATTCCGCCGGAGGCTGTAAACGCATTCGATAACATTGATGAACCGGACCGTAAATTGTTTTACGTTGCCGCCAATGTGAATCAGCAGATAGACGTAAAACAAAAAATTCTGCAGCAGTTTTCTCTCAAAGACCAGCTTTTTGAAGTAATCCGACTTCTCAATTCCGAAATAGAAATCTTAAAGATAGAAAAAGAGATAGAAGGGAAAGTTCAGGATAACATACAGAGAACCCAGAGAAAATTTATTATTCAGGAACAGATAAGAATCCTGCAGGATGAATTGGGCGAGGAGGAAGAATCCTCGCCGGATTTTATTAAACTGAAAGAGCGGATCGATAAATCAAAAATGCCTAAACCTGTAATGGAAAAGGCGGTTGAAGAATTCAACAAACTGAAAAAGACTCCTCCCAGTTCGCCGGAGTCAACAGTAATACGCAATTATCTCGATTGGCTTATAGATGTGCCGTGGCATTCCAAAACGAAAGACAATCTGGATATTAAGAATGTCCGTAAGATTCTGGATGAAGATCATTACGGACTGGATAAGCCTAAGGAGAGAATTGTAGAGCATATCGCCGTGCTTAATCTGGTAAAGAATATGAGGGGACAGATATTATGCCTGGTTGGACCTCCGGGTGTAGGAAAGACCTCACTTGGTAAATCGATAGCAAGAGCCATAGGCAGAAATTTTGTAAGGATCTCTCTGGGCGGCGTGAGAGATGAAGCCGAAATCCGCGGACACAGGAGAACATATATCGGCTCAATGCCGGGTAAAATAATCCAGTCGATGAAACGCGCAAAGACGGTAAATCCGGTAATGCTTCTCGATGAGATCGATAAAATGAGTATGGATTTCAGAGGAGATCCGTCTTCCGCAATGCTGGAAGTCCTTGATCCCGAACAGAATCATACTTTCAATGATCATTATCTGGATATCGATTATGATTTGTCTCAGGTAATGTTTATAACCACGGCTAATGTCCGTTATAATATTCCGCTGCCGCTTCAGGACAGGATGGAAATAATTGAATTGCCCGGTTATCTCGAACACGAAAAAAGCGAGATCGCAAAACGTCATATAATCCCCAAACAGATCTCAGTTCATGGTCTGGATAAATATAATATCAAATTTCAGGAAGATTCAGTCGGCAAAATAATTAACGGCTACACACGGGAAGCCGGCGTTCGAAATCTGGAAAGAGAAATTGCTTCTGTATTAAGGAAAACTGCGAGAGAGATAGTTTTCACTCATTCAAATAACGGGAAGACGAAGAGATCCAAGAAGGGATTTATCATTGATTCTCCTCTTGTTGAAAAATTTCTCGGCGTTCCAAAATTCAGGAGTCAGAAAGCCGATAAAGAATTGCGGGTAGGAAGTGTGACCGGTTTGGCATGGACGAGTGTAGGAGGTGAAATCCTGCAGGTTGATGCAACAGTCATGACTGGAGCTGAAAAACTTACAATCACCGGTCAGATTGGAAACGTGATGAAGGAATCAGCTCAGGCCGCACTAAGCTACTTAAGATCCAACGCGAAGGATTTCGGATTGGATTCACATTTTTCAAAAGGGAAAGAAATTCATATTCATCTTCCCGAAGGAGCGATTCCGAAAGACGGTCCAAGCGCCGGAATTACGCTTGCAATGGCAATGTACTCCGCGCTGAGCAATAAACCGGCCCGCAATGATGTTGCAATGACCGGCGAAATAACTCTGCGCGGGAAAGTTCTTCCCATCGGCGGCTTGAACGAAAAACTTCTTGCCGCAAGAAGAAACGGGATGGAAACAGTCCTTATCCCAAAAGACAACGAGAAAGATCTTGTAGAGATCAAGAAGGAAGTAAAAGAGGGATTAAAAATAATTCCGGTAGAGACGATAAAGGAAGCCATTCCATATGTTTTCGAGATAAAGAAAGCGGTTAAGAAAACAAAAAAGAAAAAAAACTTGTGATGATTACAGCACTAGAGATAGATAAGACACTTTCCAATTCCGAGATATATAATAGATTGCTCCCACAGATAGAGGGAATGATAAATACCGATGAACCGCTAATCACTAATCTTGCTAATTTTATTGCTATACTTAAAGAAGCATTTGAAAAGATCAGCTGGATCGGTTTTTATCTTCGCAAGGAGGAAAAACTTTTCCTTGGTCCTTTTCAGGGAAAAGTTGCCTGCACCGCAATTGAATTAGGAAACGGAGTTTGCGGAACAGCCTGGGAGAAGAAGGAGACAATTATTGTTGAAGATGTGGATAAGTTTCCGGGACATATTGCATGCGACAGTAATTCAAGATCAGAAATAGTTGTCCCCCTCCTTAAAGACGGCGATATATACGGGGTACTTGACCTGGACAGCAGCAACCTATCCTCATTCAATGATGATGATAAAAAGTATTTAGAGATTTTTGCCGGTATACTCACACAAAAACTTGAATTTTCAAAAATGGTTTTATAGATAAGGCATTTATGACAGAGCAGATTAAATTTGTTGTTACGGCCAGAAAATGGCGTCCTCAGACTTTTGAGGATGTCGTTGGTCAGGAGCATATTACCACCACTTTGAAAAATGCGATCCTGAATAACCGTGTTGCCCATTCATATCTATTTGCTGGTCCCCGGGGAGTTGGCAAAACTACTACCGCGCGCATCCTGGCTAAAGTATTGAATTGTACCGATTCAAAGAACGGGGAACCTTGTAATAAATGTGAAATGTGCCTCTCATTCGCTAATTCGCAATCATTGGATATAATTGAGATAGACGGCGCTTCAAACAGAAGAATAGAAGAGATCCGGACACTTCGCGAGTCAGTTAAGTATGCGCCTACGAAGGGGAGTTATAAAGTATATATTATAGATGAAGTTCACATGCTTACTACGGAGTCATTCAATGCTCTTCTTAAGACTCTGGAAGAACCGCCCGAACATACCGTCTTTATCTTTGCCACTACAGATATTCATAAAGTCCCGCTCACAATCATTTCCAGGTGCCAGAGATTCGACTTCAGGCGAATTGAAATGGGAACAATGAAAAAACTGCTAAAAGAGATTGCGGACTCCGACGGGATAAAAATAGACGATATGGCTCTTACACTGATCGCAAAAAAAGCAGATGGCGCTTTAAGAGATGCGCAAAGTCTGTTCGATCAGGCTATCTCATTCAGCGGCAAGGATGTTGAATCATCCGTACTCTCAAAAATGCTTAACCTGATAGATGATGAAATATATTTCAGGATTTCATCCGCAATCTTAACCAAAAATTTTGCCGCCGCTTTTGAAGTATCACAGAATATCTACGAGAACGGCTGGAATTATATCGATTTCCTGAATGAGCTCATTGAGCATTTCAGAAACATCATGACTGTGGTGGTCCGGAAGAATTCAGATCTGATTGAAGCAGCCGAAGTCTTCAAGAAAAAGTATCTTGATTATACAGATAAATTCTCGGAAGGCGATCTATTGCGAATACTCTCATTCTTAAACAAAATTCAATGGGAGTTAAAATCATCTTCGAATCAGAAATTGAAAATTGAAATAACGCTTTGTCATCTGATAGGATTGGAAAAATCTTCGACCATCTCAGAGATACTTTCCAAGATAGGCAGTCAAGAGACGGAGCAGAAGCCCGGAGCGATTTACAATGCATCACCTTCTCACGGTACCGGCAACAAGCTTAATTCCCCTATTTCGAATGTTAGGATAGCTTCAAAAGAGGAGGTAATTATACCGGAGATAAAGAGCTTTGTAGCCCCTTCTTTCAGTTCGGCAAACGATTTTACGGATATTATTTCAAAATGGAACGAGTTTATTGAGCAGGTAAAAACCGATAAACTGTTTTTTGCCTCAGTATTACTGAATTCAAATCCGGTTGAATTTAGGGATGATCAGCTGCATTTAGAGGTGGAGCATCCTGAAGACCGGGATATAATAGATGAGAACCGGGCCTATCTCGATAAAAAAATGAAAGAAGTATTCGGTAAGAAAATCGATATAAATATAACAAAAGATAAAAAAACATCCCGCAAGAAACAGTCAACTGCGACACCGGAAACACACATATCTGCATTATCAGACACATCTGATGAAAATCCGATAGCGTCCGAAATCATTAAGGAACTTGGTGGAAGAGAGATAAAAAAGTAATTTCATTAAGGCGCCGCTTACACGAACCTGCGTAAAATATTCTCTTCGTACAAAAAAAAGTGGTTTCAGTAAAACAAAAAACCCGAATCGCAAAGCAATTCGGGTTTTGAATTAAAAAATCCTGGCGGCTACCTACTCTTCCACGCACCTGCGCACGCAGTACCATCGGCGTATAAGGGCTTAACTTCTCTGTTCGGAATGGGAAGAGGTGTTTCCCCTTAGCTATAACCACCAGAAAACTTTTGTCACGCAAAGCGTGAACAGTATCTGTTAAAAAATAAATGAAAGAAAGAAAGAGTATGAATCTTGTAATTAACAACTATCTTGAAATAAATAAATGGCTAAGTCTCACGACTTATTAGTACTACTCGACTGAATTCCTCACGGAACTTACATCTGTAGCCTATCAACCTTGTAATCTCCAAGGAGTCTTTAGTGCCTTACGGCAGGGATACCTTATCTTGAAGTGTGCTTCGCACTTAGATGCTTTCAGCGCTTATCACATCC
>JBAYWA010000170.1:0-4673 GCA_041674325.1 Melioribacteraceae bacterium
GATGTCGTCAAAAATTCCGACTTTGACTTTATCCCCTTCAACAATTTTTATTTTTTCTCCGAGCATTCTGCATCTATTACGCCAGTCGGCCAGAACTTTTTTCCCCGATTTTTTTGACAGCTCCAACATCTGCTCGAAATTGTTCAATACCTCGCTCAGCAGCTTTTCTCTGCTTACGAGAGAGTGAAATTCTTTGCGGACTGATGTCGGAGGTATATCGAACTGTCCGGGAAAATTTGGCTGATTAACATTTATTCCGATCCCCACGACCAGGCGGCTTATCTTATTCCCTTTGGAAACGGATTCCATCAGTATGCCTGCAATTCTCTTCTTTTGCACCAGTACGTCGTTCGGCCATTTAAGATCTACATTGAGCTGATAAAGATTCTCGATTGATTGTGCTACTGCAATTGCGGCGCTCAAATTTATTAGATTAATTTTTTGCTCCTTAAATTCACCTTTCAGCAAAATAGAGAATGTTAAATTCTGGCCGCTGCTGCTGACCCATTCCCTATCTTTTCTGCCGCGGCCTTTACTCTGAAATTCCGCGAGTAATACAGTCCCGTTCTGACTTGAATCCTTACTCCCAAGGAGTAAAGCATTTGTGGATTCAACTTCGTCGCTGTAGATAAAATTTCTGCCGATGTAATCTGTATCGAGTTTGATATCGAATTCTTCAATTTTGAACAAAACCTTTCACTCCTGCTGATTTAAAATCATGAAAAAAAATTCACATTTCGGACAAATATTCAGTCGAGTCGGAAAAATAGTGTGAATACCTGTCATAAATGCCGGTTTCCCGGTATTGTTAAAAATACCTATAAGATATTATAAAATAAACACTTACAAAGAAAATAACTTTGGCATATTCATTGTATATAAATAGCATCATTAGTAAAGGAGGATAAAATGACACTTATTAAATTCGAACCGATGAGAGAGTTTGAAACTCTTCATGACAAAATTCAGAAATATTTTGATGACTTCTCCAACCCGGGGTTTAATTTTAATGAAAGTTTCTACCCGAGGATCGATATATCGGAGGATAAGAACAATATCAGAGTATCGGCAGAGATTCCCGGGGTCAAAAAAGAGAACATCAAAATCACTATGCAAGATAACATTTTGACAATAGAAGGGGAAAAGAAAAAAGAATCCGAACAAAATGAGAGCAGTTTCTTCAGGAGCGAGAGGATTTTCGGGTCATTCAAACGTTCTTTTACACTCCCCGAAGAAGTCGATTCGGAGCAGATCGAGGCGAAATTTGAGGATGGGATGCTGAATATCCGGATGAAAAAAATGGCGCCGAAAATTAAAAATGAAAAAATAATAGAGCTGAAGTAAAAACTTCAGCTCCTTTTTACAATAAAAACAGAGGACATTGAGATGGGAAAAATTATAGGTATTGATCTTGGAACAACTAACTCGTGCGTTGCGGTGATGGAAGGAAATGAACCGGTGGTAATCCCTAATTCGGAAGGAGGTCGCACAACCCCTTCGGTGGTTGCATTTACCAAATCAGGAGAAAGGCTAATTGGACAGCCGGGGAAGCGTCAGGCTGTTACAAATCCAAAGAATACTATCTTCTCAATTAAAAGATTTATGGGACGTAAGAGAGATGAGGTTGATGTTGAATCTAAAGAAGTGCCCTATAAAGTGGTTTCCGGAGATAATGGATCGGCCAGAGTGGAGATAGACAACAGACTCTACTCTCCGCCGGAAATAAGCGCGATGGTATTACAGAAGATGAAGAAGACTGCAGAAGATTATTTGGGTCATGAAGTTACCGAAGCAGTCGTAACTGTTCCGGCGTATTTTAACGATGCTCAGAGGCAGGCTACTAAAGATGCCGGTGAAATTGCAGGGCTTAAAGTCAAAAGGATCATAAATGAACCCACCGCGGCCGCGCTCGCATACGGTCTGGATAAAAAACATAAAGAAGAACTAGTTGCTGTATACGATCTTGGCGGAGGTACATTCGACATTTCCATTCTGCAGCTGGGTGAGGGAGTGTTTGAGGTTAAATCCACAAATGGAGATACACATCTCGGAGGCGACGATTTTGATCAGAGACTTATAGACTTTCTGGCGGATGAATTCCAGAAATCCGAAGGAATCGATCTGAGAAAAGATCCGATGGCTCTGCAGAGATTGAAAGAGGCCGCGGAGAAAGCGAAAATTGAATTGTCCTCTTCGGTACAGACTGATGTCAATCTGCCGTTCATTACCGCAACTCAGGACGGTCCTAAACACCTGAATATAAATCTTTCACGCGCAAAATTTGAACAGCTTATTGATGATCTTATTCAGAGAACTGTTGCCCCTTGCGAACGCGCAATTAAAGATGCAGGTGTTTCTACTACACAGATTGACGAAGTAATTCTGGTTGGAGGCTCCACCAGAGTTCCAAAGGTTCAGGAACTTGTAAAAAAACTATTCGGCAGAGAGCCCCATAAGGGGGTTAATCCCGATGAAGTTGTTGCTATAGGAGCTGCCATTCAGGGAGGCGTTCTAGCAGGCGATGTTAAAGACGTGCTTCTTCTGGACGTTACGCCGTTATCATTGGGAATTGAAACCTTGGGCGGTGTATTCACAAAATTGATTGAGGCGAATACAACAATCCCTACTAAAAAGAGCGAAGTATTCTCGACCGCGTCGGATAATCAGCCTTCTGTAGAGATTCATATTCTTCAGGGTGAGAGGCCGATGGCAGTGGATAATAGAACGCTCGGTAAATTCCATCTGGACGGAATTCCGCCGGCGCCGAGAGGCATTCCGCAGGTTGAAGTAACATTTGATATTGACGCTAATGGTATTCTGCATGTCGCCGCTAAAGACAAAGCTACGAATAAGGAACAGAGCATAAGAATCACATCCTCTAGCGGGCTTTCTAAAGACGAAGTTGAAAAAATGAAGCAGACTGCAAAAGAGCATGCAGCTGAAGACAAGAAGAAAAAAGAAGCTGTTGAAGTTAGAAACCAGGCGGATAATCTGATTTTTCAGACCAAGAAGCAGATCGAGGAGATGAAAGATAAGATATCTTCCGAGCAGCAGAATCAGCTTGAAAGCGAGATTAAAAAAGTTGAAGACGCGATCTCTACAAACGATACGGATAAAATAAAAGCCGCAACCGAGGGAATGACTAAAGTTTGGAGTGAGATATCTCAGAAATTATATTCGCAGCAGGGTACCGCTCCCGGAGCACAGGGTGAGCAGTTCGCAGGCGAACCGCAGGGAGAACCGAAACAGCATTCGTCAGCCGACAAAAAAGAGAACGGCAATGTGGAAGATGCATCTTACGAAGTTGTTGATGACGATAAAAAATAAACAAAATAAAACGGAGGTCAATATGACTGAAAATAAAGAGATGGTTGAAGTAAAAAGCAAAAGAAACTGGGACGAGGCTCTGGAAAGAGAGCCGTGGTTAGCTCCTCTTATCGATATCTATGAAACAAAAGAGGATTATTTCCTTACCGCCCAGATGCCTGGAGTTTCCAAGGATGATGTTAAAATCAAACTTGAGGAGGATCATCTGGTAATAATGGGCAGAATAACTTTCGATGAAGTCGTTAACCGTAAATATGTCCTTAAAGAAACTGAAACGGGAAACTACTACCGCAGATTTAAAATTTCCGACAGTATCGATGATTCCAGAATCGATGCTAAATTGGAAAACGGAGTTCTCAATGTTAAACTTCCGAAACATGAAAGAATGAAACCAAAGACAATCGAAATCAAGTAAAAAAAATATTTGAAAATAGATTCCCGATGCAAAAGTCCCGCGATTGCGGGACTTTTGTTTTTAAACTCCCACGTTGAATTAGACATCTCTTCTCTTTAATTTAGATTCGTAATGAAAAAAATTACTGCATTTTTACTCTTGATTCTCTTAAGCGGATTGATGTATCTCTCCGGCGACGGATTTCCTGCCGCTCATTCCGAAGCGGTTCAGTCGGCGGGAATATATTCCGGAGGCATATTAATTTCGGAAATTCCCAAGGTGGATAACCGCGTCAGATACCGGATAGATGCGGGATTTGATGTTACCCGTAAAGAAATATCCGTTAAGGAAAAAATTCTGTGGATAAATAAAACTCTCTTTCCTGCCTCCGAAATTCAATTTCATCTCTACGGCAACGCGTATAAAAGCAATAAGACACTCTTTGCTAATGCCTATCCTCTTACTCCCGAATCTCAAACTCATCTGAACATAAATAAATTCCTTGTGAACGGGAGAGAATCGGACCTGATCTACTTCCAGCCGGAAATTGAAAATCCGCATGACAGTACGGTCGCGAAAGTGAAGCTGGAAAAAGAAATTAATCCGGGAGACACTGTCAGCATCTATTTTGAATACACGATGAAGATCCCGCGATCGGTTAAAAGAATGGGATATGCCGCGGGAAGAAATTTCTTTTTTGTTTCTCAATGGTTTCCCAAGATCGGTGTTTTCGAAGATGGGAAATGGGTATGCAGTCAGTACCATCCCTATCTGAATTTTTATTCGGATTTCGGGGATTACTCCGTCAATATCAAAGTTCCGAAAAATTATACAGTGGCCGCAACCGGAGTTGAAGATCAAAGGATTTCAGGTGATAATTCGACAACGTTTCACTTCACTCAGAATGGAGTTCATGATTTTGTCTGGCTGGCATCCGACGAGATTTTAAGCC
>JBAYWA010000171.1:0-4594 GCA_041674325.1 Melioribacteraceae bacterium
AATGATGTTATGTTCGGGTCCATTCAATATGGCGCCGGGTGACACACAGGAGGTCATTTTTGCCCAGATTGCCGCGGGAGGAGATAATGATTATTCCCGGCTTGCTTCCATTTCACTTCTGAAAAAATCTGTTTCAGCTGCCAGAAAGTTATATGATGTTGATTTTATTCTTCCGGCAGTGTTAAAAAAAATGCCGGATCCGTTGGCGGCCGAATTAGACCGCGAAATAGTACTGGCGTGGGGAAACGAGTTTGAGAAAACCTACGAACAGGAAAATATTGAATCAACTATCTACTCATTTCAGGGCTACAATATTTACCAGCTCTCCAAAGATGAGTTTACGTTCGGAGAAAGAAAATTGATTGCGGTATTCGATTTAAAGGACGGGAGAATTCTGCATACCGATGAAGTGGTTGATCCGGTGAGCGGATTGGCTCATAAAGAAATGAAACAGTTTGGGAATGATTCAGGTATTCAGAGGTTTATCTCAATAAAAAAAGATTTTCTGAATGAAATTCCGCTGAATAACGGAAGCGAATATGATTTTGGCGTCAGCCGCTTTATGGTGGCAGACGATATAAATTATCCGTACGGTTATGTTGAAAGTCCATTAGCCACTATCACCGTTAAACCCCAGACTACAAAGCCGGGGGTGAGGAATGAGAGTAAATTCGGCGAAATAGTTAATGCCCGACATCAAGCAGGAAATTCGCTGGCAGAAGTCACCGCGTTGATTCTTGATCCGGGCAGTTTAACAGGGGATGAGTATGAAATTATTTTTAAATCCTTAAACGGCAAAATGTCATTTGATCTGAAAAACATTACGACTGATAAAATACTTTTGTCAAATCAATTTAATCTTTCCGGGGGTAATGATTTTTTTGTCACGGAAGGATTTATTCTAAGAGTAAAGGACAATTTTCTTAAGCCGCTCCTGGAAGGAGATATATACCGACTGACGATGCCGGGAGTACTTTATGATGAAAAACTGGCCGCAGACGACATTGAAAAAATAAACGTGTTTCCGAATCCATATTATGGGGGTAACCGTAATGAGTACAATAAGTATGACAGGCACGTTACATTTTCACATCTGCCGTCGCGGGCGGTGATTAGGATATTCAATCTTGCAGGTCAGATGGTGCGCAAACTGGAGAAAGACAATCCCGATCAGTTTTTGAGGTGGAATATGCTGAGCGAAGCTTACTTTCAAGTTCCGTCGGGAATATATATTGTTCATATAGATATGCCCGAACTCGGTAAGTATAAAATCCTAAAGCTCGCAATTTTTACGGAGAATTTTACACCCGATATGTTTTAATTTTTGATTTAACATACTGTTTAAAAATAATTTAAAGATAGGGAATAACAATGAACGAAAAATTTAAATACTTAATTCCGGTCTCAATTTTATCCGGCGCTATTTTATTATCAGTTATAATCTTTTCCCTGGTCTGGAAATCAGCAAAAAATGCGGATCAGACTATAACCGTAACCGGCTCGGCTAAAAAATCGATCGTTTCGGATCTTGGTATTCAGCGGGGAACGCTTCAGGCGACAAGCGCTGAGAGGAAAACAGCGTATCAGATTGTCCAGCAGCAGATGCCGCTGATCCGAAGGCACCTTGCCGATAACGGATTTAAAGATGAGCAGATTGAAATGTTCAGCATTAACGGATATCCTCTTTATGAGATTGCCGCAAACGGAAATGCCACTCAGAGAGTAGTTGGGTATATGTACAGTCAGCGGTTCGAAATAAAATCGAAAGATGTAAAGAAAATTAAAGAGCTTTCTCTTTCATTGAGCTCGCTGGTTGAAAAAGGACTCGATATTAGCGCCGATCCGCCCGAATATCTTTATACGAAAATTGACGACCTTAAAATTGAAGTACAGGCTGCCGCTTCAAAAAACGCGATGGATAGAGCCGTGAAAATTGCCGAGGCTACCGGACGTAACCTGGGTCCGTTAAAAAACGCGAGAATGGGTGTAATTCAGATTACACCGTTAAATTCAAATATTATCTCCGATTATGGAATGAACGACGCGACTTCTATCGATAAAGAGATTACCGCGGTAGTAAGTGCTTCGTTTGAGATTAAATGACATGCAGGGAGGGAGGAAATTGGATTTGGGAATCCGAAATCTTCAGCAATATAGCTCCTATCAAACTCCTTAATTCTTTTGCTATTTCGGGCAATTCTTCCTACCTTTGATAGTCCATTTCGCCCCTAGAGGGCGATTTTTATTTATAGACTATGGAAAAGCTTCAAATTAACAGCAAAATCGAAGAAATTGTAAAAGCTCACGGCTTCATACTCGTGGATCTGGTCCTTCGCGGAGACAGCCATCTCCGGATTATCGAAGTATATATTGACGGTGAGAAAGGCATTACAGCAATTGACTGCGCCAATGTAAGCCGGGATCTTAATGAAGCGCTTGAATCTGGAAATCTGGTTGGGTCCAATTATCGTCTGGATGTATCTTCTCCCGGAGTAGAAAGACCTCTGAAATTTTTAATCCAGTACCATAAGCATACCGGCCGGAAATTTGAAATTGAATATCTAGATGAATCGGAAGAAAAAAAAATAACCGCTAAACTAATCCGGATAGAAGGGGAAGACCTCTTCTTTGGAATTAAGGATGCGGAATACAGGATAAATTTCACCAAAATCATAAAAGCAAAAGTTTTAATTAGTTTTTGATCACAGAGGAGTAATAAATGAACACCGAAATAGTAGAATCCTTTGCGCAGATGGTACGCGAGAAAAGTCTGGACAAAGATGTTCTTGCAGGAATCATCGAAGAAATATTTGGGATTATGGTTAAAAAGAAATACGGAGCCGAGGCTAAGTATGAAGTAGTTGTCAATATGGATAAAGGGGATATAGAGATATTTCTCGAGCGCACAATTGTTGAAACAGTTAACGATCCCACAAGTGAAATCAGCATTGATGAAGTGAATGAAAAAGGAAATGAAGACGGCCTGGAAGTAGGCGAGGATTTTGTTCAGAAGATAGAATTAGTTGAATTCGGACGCAGACTGATAAACCTGGCGCGTCAGAGCCTGAATCAGAAGATCAGAGAGATTGAAAAAGAGATTATCTATAATGAATATACAGAGATGCTCGGCGAGATAGTTGTCGGAGATATTTATCAGGTCAGAAGGAACGACGTTCTTGTTAATCATAATAAGAATGAACTTCTTCTGCCGCGCCACGAACAGATTCCTCGTGAAAAATACAGAAAAGGGGACACCGTACGTGCTGTTGTTAAAGATGTTAAGAATACACTGAACGGTCCGGTTATTCTGGTTTCGAGAGCGGACAATCTGTTCCTCAGAAGATTATTCGAAATTGAAATTCCTGAAATTTACGACGGAGTAATTGAGATAAAGGGAATTTCGCGCGAACCGGGCGAGAGAGCTAAAATTGCCGTTGAATCGAGCGACCCCCGCATCGATGCTGTAGGAGCCTGCGTCGGTATGAAGGGCGTGCGTATTCACGCGATAGTCCGCGAATTGAACAATGAAAATATTGATGTTATAAATTACTCGGATGATCCGGTTGTGTTCATTCAGAGATGCCTGGCTCCGGCAAAATTGAAACAGATCGATATAGACGAAGACGCTAAAAAATGCGTTGTTACCGCAGACAGCGATCAGGTATCGCTGATAGTCGGGCGCAACGGCGTAAATATCCGCCTTGCAATAAAACTGAGCGGGTACGAAATTGAAGTAATACGGCTTGAAAAACCGTTCGAGGAATATGATGAGGATATTGAGCTTATCGAACTCCGCGAGGAACTGGGTACCGAAATTGTCGATCTTCTAATCAACAACAGACTGGATACCGCGCTTGAAGTTCTTGGTGCCGGAATAGAGAAGTTGAAGGAAATTGAAGGGCTCGACGAAGCCAAAGCAAAAGAGATAATAGAGATATTAGAAAATCAATTTGAAGAAGAAGAATAAAACAGAACACTTAAACGGATAAGAACACAATGCCGGATACTGCTAAAGAAAAAAAATTACGTCTTTACAAATTTGCCACGGAGTATAATCTTTCTACGGAATCGCTGGTTGAGTTTCTGCAAAAGAAGGGCTTCGAAGTAAAATCCCATATGTCTTTATTGAATGATGAAATGGTCTCCGAGATCAAGGCATTCTTTAAAAAAGATATTGAGAAAGCCGAGAAACATTACAAGAAGATTTCCGATTTTCAGAAAAAGAGAGCCGAGCATGATGAACCGGAAGTGCACCCTGAACCCGCGCCGAAAGTCGTCGAAGAAAAACCGGTAGAAAAAATTGTTGAAGAAGTTATACCGGAACCCGTTGAAGAAAAGACGGAGCAGACTGCCACGGCTGAAGAGCCTGCACCGGCTCCGGTTCCCGTACCCGAAGTAATTGAAGAGCCTGCCCCTAAAGTTGAGGCACCGGCAGAGCCTAAAAAACCGTTCAGAACTGAAACGGAAATTGCCCTGGAAGGAAGAAAAAAAGGTCTGACAATTATCGGCAAGGTCGATCTGAAACAGAAACGCGAAAAAGCGGAATCGAAAGAAGCCGACGGTACTGCCAAACCTGCTGCAACGACTTCCGAGA
>JBAYWA010000172.1:0-4594 GCA_041674325.1 Melioribacteraceae bacterium
CGTTTAAAAAATTTTACGCCGCCGAGGATTATCATCAGGATTACTACAACAGAAACGGAAATCAGCCCTACTGCAGTTTTGTAATTACGCCGAAATTAGAAAAATTCAAAAAGGTATTCGCGAATAAACTGAAGTAGTTTTATTGCTCACCGGCTGCATCATCCGGAAAACACTCCGGCCATCGGACTTCTTAGCCGTTCTACGAAATATTTCTCACAACAATGTAAGAGCAAACCGCGGCTATTACCAGATAGATAAACGCATTTATATAAAATCCGAATATCAGGCTTCCTATTCCGAAGAGTGAAGAATACACAAGAACTACTCCGAGAAACCAGTTCAGAAACATCCGGGCAAATCCTGTATCGCTTTTAACATCCGGCATCTGGAGACTGATCTTTTTCCACAATACTCCCCCGGGATGAACAGTCCTGTAAAATTCCTTCAGCTTCGTTTCGCTTGTTGGTTTGGTAAGAAATGTTACTATCAGCCAGACTACAGTTGTTGCAAAGACCAGGTGATAGAGAGAAAGCGGAAATGATATACCCAGATATTTCACTGCCGGCAACGCGATAAAAGGGGTAAGCATGGCCGAGATTTCGCTCCATGCATTTATTCTCCACCAGTACCATCGCAGTATTAGAACAAGTCCCAGTCCCGCGCCGCATTCAAGAATAAATTCCCACGCGCCCGAGATCCGGTTTATATAAAGCGTTGCAAAGAGTGAGAGTATCATAAGAACAATTGTTATCACACGCGATGCCGCTACATAATGTTTTTCATCTTTATTCTTCTTATAAAATCTCCTGTAGAGATCGTTCAGAAGATATGATGAGCCCCAGTTGAGCTGCGTGCTGATTGTGCTCATATAAGCAGCGAAGAACGCGGCAACCAGCAGACCTTTAAGTCCCGCAGGAAGAAAATCTCTCATTGCGTAAATGTAACCCATGCGGGCCTGATCAGCGGGAAGATTAGGATAAAGAACCATTGCGCATAAACCGACAATTATCCAGGGCCACGGGCGAAGTGCGTAATGTGCAATCTGAAAAAATAATGTTCCGGATACAGCATGCTTTTCGTTTTTAGCGCTCATCATTCTCTGGGCTACATATCCTCCCCCTCCCGGTTCCGCACCCGGATACCAGGAAGCCCACCATTGGATTCCAACGTAAGCTAAAAAAGATAATGTGGTAAGCGCGAATGTTGAACCGAGCGTAGAAACATCGGATGTTATGTTGGGAAAAAAATCAAATACAAAATCGGGCAGCTTGGATTGCAGTCCCGATACTCCCCCTACTTGTGAAGAATTAAGAACAAGAAATGCAAGAATTATGCAGCCGACCATTGCAAAGACAAATTGAAACGCATCGGTAACAACAACTCCCCACAGTCCGCTCATCGCAGAGTATAACGCTACCACCACCATAATTCCGAAGACATAGAATATGGCTGAATTTTCATCTATACCGAACATGCCGACAAGAATAGAGATCATGGCACGGTTGACCCACCCGATAATAATTATATCCATGAAGAGACCAAGATAGACAGCCCTGAATCCTCTCAAAAATTTTGCAGGTTTGCCGTCGTACCGTATCTCTGCAAATTCCACTTCGGTCATTATCCCGGCCCGACGCCACAGTTTTGCAAAGAAAAATACAGTAAGCAATCCGCCGAATGCGAAGTTCCACCAAATCCAGTTGCCGGCAATTCCGTTTTTAACCACAAGCTCTGTTACGGCAAGCGGAGTATCTGCCGCAAAAGTTGTTGCGACCATTGAAAGTCCGACCAGATACCAGGGAAGATTTCTTCCGCTGAGGAAAAATTCCTCCGTGCTTTTACCCGCACGCTTACGGTAATAGAGGGCTATACCGAAACTGAAAATGAAGTATCCGAGAATGATGAAGTAGTCGATTGTATGCACTGTTAGTGTCCTAAAATTCAGGAACTAATTTGTGAATCTTGTCCCTGTGATGCAAGAAAAGAATGCGGCGGAAGATCTCCAGATTTGTTTGAAATTATCACGGGCATTTAAGCGGCAGAAGAAATGCCGGCTGGTCTGAAATACTGAGGCGGATAGATCCGCCTCTGAAATTAAGAGAATAAAAAATTAAGGCTCATAATTATGAATTCCATGAAGCCGGTTACGGCGGCAATCAGAGATTATTTTTCCAGAATTCGAGCATCTTATTATAAAGATGGATCTGCGCGGGCCGGTCGGAAATTCCATGCTGACGCATCGGATAGATCATCATATCGAACATAATATTCGCTCTGAATAATTCTTCCATGAACGCGTAAGCATTCTGTATATGAACATTGTCGTCATATGTCCCGTGAACAATCATCAGTCTGCCGTGCAGGTTTTTAGCTCTTTTTACCAGAGAAGTTTTTTCATAGCCTTCGGGATTTACGTCCGGCGTTTTCATAACAGATTCTCCGAATTTCGAATCGTAATAATGCCAGTCGGTAACCGCTGCAACCGCTATTCCCGCTTTAAATTCTTTTGAATTTGTCATGGCGTTAAGAGTGAATGTTCCGCCGCCGCTCCATCCCCATACTCCGACTCTAGTGGAATCGATATAAGATTGTTTTTTAAGCCACCGTACGCCGTCTACAAGATCATTCAGTTCCACCGGACCGCCGAGCTGCCGGTTTGCTAGATTCTCCAGTTTTTTACTGATTGCCGCGGAGATGCGCGGATCGATCAATGCAACAAGGTATCCGTTATCGAGAAGCACCTGATCATAATATACGGAGGAGCGCCATCTGTTAAGAACCTGAGGGGCAGACGGACCGCCGTATACGTAAATAATCAACGGATATTTTTTATTCGGATCGAAATCCTTCGGCTTCATCAATTCCGCCGGAAGCATAAATCCGTCCCGCGCCGGAATTGTAAACTGATCCGGTCTCTGAAGATCAAGAGCAGCCAGTTTTTCAACATCATAACTTCCCAGCTGTTTAATAAATTTTCCGTCACTTTTATTAAGCGATAGAACCGGAGGGGTTTTTATATTGGAATATGTATCAAGAAAATATCTTGTATCCGGACTGAAATTAATCGCGTGAGTTCCCTCTTCAACGGAAATCCGCTTCATTCCGGCACCGTTATACCCGATACTGTAGAGATATTTTTCGGTGGCTGATTTTTCCTGCGCGGTGAAGTAAATTATTTCATTCTTATCATCCACTGCGCTTATCGATTTGCGGACCCAGAAGGCCGAACCGCCGCTTGCAACAACAGCCCACTCCCCTTTTGTCACCTGGTTTATGAGCGCGCCGTCAATAGAATATCTGTAGATATGAGCGTATCCGCTTCTCTCGGAGACCCATAAAAATTCTTTTCCGTTCTTTATAAAATGGAGATCGTCGGATACATTCACCCAGCATGGATCTGTTTCCTTAAAGATCAGTTTTACTTTTCCCGTAGCACGTTCGGCAAACAGGAGATCGAGCCGGTCCTGCATTCTGTTCATAGTCTGAATGGCCAACTGCCCGCTCCCCGGAATCCAATTGACACGTATTATATATTCGTACGGATTATTCGTAAAATCCACCCAGGTGGTTTTGGGATTCTCGATCTCGGCTATCCCGACCTTCACAACCGGATTTTTTCCGCCGGTCTTCGGGTATCTCTGCTTTATCACATTCGGGACTGCCGGCTTGAAGTCCGAGTAATAGATCAGACTTACATCCGATTCATCCGTCTGGAGGTAAGCAATCGACTTTGAATCATCAGACCACCAATAAGCGAGATCTTTTCTTCCGAATACTTCCTCCCAGTAGACCCAATTTAAAGTCCCGTTCAGTAAGGTTTCTGTGCCGTCGGCTGTTATAGCTTTCTCTCTATTATTTTTAAGATCATATACATAAATATTATTCGAACGCACATAGGCTATCAGATTTCCATCCGGAGAAAAATTAGCGTTTTTTTCCTCCTCTTTTGTATCGGTTAGTTTCCGGAAGGAACCGTCGTTTATATTCAAAAGAAAAATATCTCCTGCGAAAAGATAAAATGCCTTTTCGCCGTTTCTGTCGTAGTTCGACGGCGGCATAAGTACAGGGGGAGTTTTTTCTCCCAGGATCGTTTTAAGGTTTGCCAATGCCTCATTCATATCGAGTACGGGCTTTGATGACCCGGTTGCCGGATCCAGAATCTCCACGCCTCTCTGACCTGCCGGTTTTTTAACATCATAGTACATCGCGAAACCGTTACCGAGCCATTGTACATTCGGAAGCTGCGTTATTGAGGCTGCTTCCGGAGAGTATCTCCACTCAATAGATAATTTTTTCTTATCCTGGGCGGAAATTGATACTGAAAAAATTATGAGAAACAAAAAGGCACTTGAAAGCCTGCGATAGTTCAAAAAGTTCATCGACCGATCTCCTTAATATTTATTCACTGATTATAAATTACTTTCCATTCAATCTCTCTGCTGAAATCAGAAACCAGTTCTAACTTCCGTATATTACCTTTTTTAGAAACACTTATCACTTTCACCCCGTCGCAGATAAATTCATTGAAAGTGAACCCATCCGGCTCGTAAAGATAAATTGTATACGTATCATTGCTGACCATTTCGGATACGCC
>JBAYWA010000173.1:0-4591 GCA_041674325.1 Melioribacteraceae bacterium
CCGGCGTCTATTTCAATAATACTTACAAATACACTTCAAAAAAAATAAACGGTCCCGCGGCATTTTTAACTCCGGATTTAAAAAGAGATGCTTCGCAGCAACGCCTTGAATTCGATCTTAATTTTTATCAGCGGATTCTGGCAAGGCAGATAGTCGCAATCGGAGTTCACGCGAGAGAATTGCGCGGAGAAAATCTTGAGATTAGTGATCTTTATTTCCTGGGCGGGACTAATTCATTGCGGGGATACAGGGAAAAGCAATTTCAGGGGAACAGGATTCTCTGGTCGAATCTCGAATACAGGCTTCTCCTTTCGAACCGCACTTTCACTTTTCTCTTCTTCGACAGCGGCTATTTTCTGCGCAATGGAGATATGGAGAAAAACATATCCGAAATTTCCGAGTTTAAGATCGGATACGGTTTTGGTTTGAATGTCGAAACCGGTCTTGGGATATTAAGTGTAAGTTTCGCTCTTGCCAGGGGAGACTCTTTCGGAGACGGGAAAATTCATTTCGGAATAATTAATGAGTTTTGATGACTAATTTGAAAATATTTGATAATAATTTTTTAAACCGGAAAATTAAATTACTTGCCGGAACGGATGAAGCCGGGCGCGGCCCGCTGGCGGGACCGGTAGTGGCAGCGGCCGTAATTTTCGGCAAAAAAACATTTCACAAAGAGATAAACGATTCCAAACAAATAAACGAAAAAAAGCGCGACGAACTTTATGAATGGATTCTTCAGAATTGCCTCTCCTACGGCATTGGAATTATCTGGCAGGAGGAAATAGACAGGATCAATATTCTTCAGGCATCGCTGAAGGCGATGAAAATCGCCGTTGATCAGCTGAATCCGAAACCTCATTTTATATTAATCGACGGGAATAAAACATTTCTTTCAAAAGTAAAAACGGAAGCAATTGTAAAGGGGGATTCTAAATCGTTCTCCATTGCCGCCGCTTCCATTATAGCCAAGGTGACACGCGACAGATTAATGAGAGAAGCTCATAGTAACTTTCCGGTATATATGTGGGAACGCAATAAGGGATATGCCACCAAAATCCACCGTGAGGCAATAAAGAAATATGGTATTTGTCCTCTTCACAGAAAGACATTCTTAAAAAAATTATTTTCCGAAGGAGTACAGGAGAAACTTTTTTAGCTGATTTGATAATTTGAGTATCTTAATAGCGTTTGCAAAAATCGAGTAAGCCGGCAAGAGCCGCTCCGGACCAGCAATCCGGCGGGAGAAGTTGAGAGATGGATAGAGATAAACATAAAACCGGGAATTACGGTGAAGATCTGGCGTGCAAATTCCTGGAGAATCTGGGTTATACAATTATAGAACGAAACTATTTCTACAGTCACGGCGAGATTGATATAATAGCCCGGGATGGTGATTCATTAGTATTTGCGGAGGTTAAATACAGAACCAGTCTGGAGTATGGACCGCCGGAACTAGCCATTTCAAAGGCGAAGCAGAGACTTGTAAGAAGAACAGCGGAGGCATACCTTTTTACTCACGGAATCAAAGAGCAGTCCGCCCGGATTGATCTTATAGCCATTTTGCATCTTAAGGATGAAAAACCGGTAATTAACCATATCATTAACGCATTCTGACGAGGCGCTTCGGCAATATTTCAACCAGAAGATAAAGTAAGTGCGACATTTTTTTAATTCTTTTGCTATTTTGTTCCTGTCATAAAAATCATTTCAAATGAATCTTCCAAGACATAGATACGGACGGCGTTTAACATACGGGGATTACCTTTATAATTTTTTTGCCACGTTGACAGGATTGACCGTTTTCAATCTCGAATTCGTCAAACAGGCATTTATTCCCCCATATGAGATTGCCGAAGTAAAAAAGCATATGACCGAGCTGGGAGTTAAGACACTCGGGATTGTAAGCATTACAGGTTTTATAATCGGACTTGTATTGGCTATGCAGAGTCAGCCTGTTATGCAGAGATTCGGCGCAAGTGATTTTCTTCCGGGAATGGTTTCCCTTTCTGTGGTAAGGGAATTGGGTCCCGTAATTACAGCTTTGATCTTTGCCGGACGCGTTAGTTCTGGCATCGGGGCGGAGTTGGGATCTATGAGAGTGACAGAACAGATAGACGCCATGGAAGTGTCCGCTATCAATCCGTTTAATTATCTTGTTGTAACACGTGTAATAGCAACAACAATGATTCTCCCCATCCTTACAGTCTACGTGATAATGATAGCAATTATAGGCTCCTATCTGGCAATAATAATTGTTGAGCCGATGAGCTTTGAGTATTTCAGAAGTTCCGTTGTACAATCAGTCGAGTTCGGAGATTTTATTCCGGGAGTAGCCAAAACATTCGTATTCGGATATATTGTTGGATTGGTGGGATCTTATAAAGGCTTTACAGCAGAAGGCGGAACTGAAGGAGTGGGACGTGCTTCTACTACTTCTGTTGTTCTCGCATCTCTTCTCATTTTAATTTTTGATTCGGTACTGGTAAAAATATCGTTGTGGTTATGGCCGACATTATAGTCAAAACAGAAAATCTTACTAAGAGTTTCGACGAACTTCTTGTACTGAAAAATATTTCGGTTCAGGTTGAGCGCGCCGAAAATCTTATAGTCTTCGGGAAAAGCGGCTCGGGTAAAAGCGTCCTGTTAAAATGCATTATCGGTCTTATGAAACCCGACAGCGGAAATATCTACATTAACAACAATAAGATATCCGATCTTTCGATAAAGCAATTAAATACAGTCCGGAAAGATATCGGATTTTTATTTCAGGGCGCGGCGTTATATGATTCAATGACCGTACGCGAAAATTTATCATTCCCGTTAAAACGGCATTTCGAAGAGATGACGCCAAAGGAGATTGAAGATAAGGTTCAATACACTCTTGAGCTTGTCTCTCTGGAGGAGGCGATTGATAAGATGCCGTCGGAGCTCTCGGGCGGTATGAAGAAGAGAATAGGGCTTGCCCGCTCTATCATTACCGATCCTGCTTTAATGTTATACGATGAGCCGACAACCGGGCTTGATCCCATAACGACAAAAGAGATAAGCGAATTGATACTGAATCTTCAGAAAAAATTTAATATGACATCGATTGTTGTAACTCACGATTTGATCTGCGCGGAGATTATAGCAGACCGCGCTATATTCCTTAGAGACGCTCACGTTGCTTTTGAAGGGAAAATCGAAGAACTTACCAAGTCCGGTGATCCGTTCCTCAAGAATTTTTTCAGTCATGAAATAGTAAAAGTCTAGCGGAGTAAAAAATGTTAAAACAACTTGAAGGCGCCCGGTTAGGCATTTTCATCTTCTTCGGAACAGTTCTTTTGGTCCTTGCAATCTTTCTGCTTGGCAGCAAAGAAAAACTTTTCACACGCACTTCGGAAATTAAAGCCTACTTTAATCAGATTGAAGGATTGAAAAGCGGCGCGCCGGTAAGATTGAGCGGCTACGACATTGGAAGCGTCAGTTCAATCTCCTTTGCGGGCGACTCAACGGCCAAGGTTGAAGTTAAAATGAGAATTGATAATACGCTCAGACATTTCATACATATCGACAGCGAAGCGGCAATAGAAACAGAGGGCCTTGTAGGTAAAAAAATTGTAACCATCTCTCCCGGAGGAGCCGATGCGGCGGAGATCGGCGACGGCGGCACAATACGTTCCAAAAATCCGGTTAACGTTTCTGCTATCATAGAAGAGACCCAGTCAATTATGGCCAATATAAAGGATCTCACCAAGGATTTTTCAGAAATCTTCGCGAGAATTAATAAAGGGGAAGGCTCGATTGGCAAGCTCGTCAACGACGATGAGCTCTATAAATCCGCCGTAAGTGTAACCCAGTCGGCAGACAGAAGCATGAACACAATCACACGGCGCCTGGATGAAATTTCTGATATAATTGTTCAGACCAGCAGCAGCCTAAAGGGAATTATTGTAAATATAGACAGCGCCACTATCGATGTCCGGAATCTCGTTCACAAGGTCAACCGGGGCGAAGGGGTCCTTGGTGCTCTGATAGGGGACAACAAGATGGCCGATTCGGTAAAAACTATTCTGAAAAATTTGGTGCGCACATCCGACGATGCCAGAATTGCAACTTCGAGTCTTGCGGAAAATATGGAGGCCCTGAAACACAACTGGCTGTTCAAAAGCTATTTTGAGGAGCGCGGATACTGGAACCGTTCCGAATATGATAAAGCCCTGGAACTGCAGCTCAGCGAATTAAAAAAACTTCAGGAAAGCGTGGATAAAAAGATGATTGAGTTGAAAGAGCTTGAATCACGATTGCAAAAAAAATAAATTTTAACCGGGCGGCAATAACTAAAGCATCTTCTTCTTAATTACTCTTTTATTATTCCCGCTCATCAAACTGTTCCCTCAATTTTATAGTATAATTTCATGTCAAAAAAACCGAACCGGAATCCGGAAAATAAAATTATAGTAAAGGGAGCCCGGCAGCATAATCTGAAAAACGTCTCTCTTGAAATCCCCCGCAATAAGCTCGTTGTATTTACCGGAGTGAGCGGAAGCGGCAAGTCATCGCTTGTTTTTGATACAATCTATGCGGAAGGCCAGCGGCGCTACGTGGA
>JBAYWA010000174.1:0-4581 GCA_041674325.1 Melioribacteraceae bacterium
TAATCTATGTGCGGAATCGTTGGATATATCGGAGATAAAAATTGCGTTCCTATCTTAATCGAAGGATTAAAGCGTTTGGAATACCGCGGGTACGATTCTGCCGGAATCGGTATAATCAACGGTGTAGAATGCAAAGTGGTAAAAACTAAGGGAAAAGTTTCCGAACTTGAAAAATTGATTTATAAGGATCATATAGAATCCAATCTTGGAATAGGCCATACCAGATGGGCAACCCATGGCGAGCCGAGTACGGTGAATGCGCATCCTCATCTTAATAAGGACAAAACACTATTTCTTATTCATAACGGGATTATTGAAAATTATTTATCCCTTAAAAAAGGATTGGAAAAAGAGGGGTATAAATTTAAAAGTGAAACGGATACAGAAGTGCTTGCCCACCTCATAGACCATTATTTAAAATTAAAACATTCATTGTTTCAGGCTGTAAGGTATGCATTGAATGAAGTGGAGGGGACGTATGGAATCTGCGTCATCTATAAAAACGAAAATGATAAAATAATCGCGGCCCGCAAGGGATCTCCGTTGGTACTTGGGATAGGACATAATGAAAACTTTGTGGCGTCTGATGTTAATGCCCTCATAGCTCACACCAAACAGGTCGTTTATCTTGAAGATGGTGAAATCGCCGAGATCTATAAAGATCATTTCACAACCAAAACGATAGCGGACGAGACAATAATAAAAGAGATTTTCCAGGTTGAAGTAGGAATCGATGAGATAAGTAAGGGCGGGTACCCTCACTTCATGCTGAAAGAGATTATGGATCAGCCCGATTCTATCTTTAACTCGCTTCGCGGAAGATTGGTTTACGATGAGGGAATCTCGAAACTCGGTGGACTGGAGGGATTTGAACAGCGGATTATTAATTCAAAAAGAATTCTGATAACCGCGTGCGGAACATCTTGGCATGCGGGACTTGTCGGCGAATATATGCTTGAACAGTACGCCGGAATTCCTGTAGAGGTTGAATATGCGTCCGAATTCCGTTACCGTCATCCGATCATTAATAAGGATGATACGGTAATCTTCATTTCTCAGAGCGGAGAAACTGCGGATACTCTGGCTGCAATGAAAGAAACCAAGAAAAAGGGCGCACTCTGCATCGGTATCTGTAATGTGGTTGGAAGTTCAATCGCAAGGGAGAGCGACGCCGGGGTATATATCCATGCCGGACCAGAAATTGGCGTTGCTTCAACAAAAGCTTTCACATCTCAAATTTCAGTGCTGGCTTTAATTACTCTGCTTCTTGCAAGAAGGAAAAATTTAAGTCTTCCGGAAGGGCAGGAAATTATTAACGAAATGAAAAAACTAACTGAAAAGGTGGGAACTATCCTTAAACAGAACGATTATATTAAGGAGATCGCCGAGAAATATGCCGGCTCAAAGAATTTTCTTTATCTGGGGAGAGGGTATAATTTTCCTGTCGCGCTCGAAGGCGCATTAAAATTAAAAGAGATCTCTTACATCCACGCGGAAGGTTACCCCGCCGCCGAGATGAAGCATGGTCCCATAGCGCTAATTGATGACGACATGCCTGTGGTTTTTATAGCTACGAAAGATTCGGTTTACGATAAAGTAATAAGCAACATTCAGGAAGTAAGGGCAAGGAAGGGAAGGATTCTTGCCATAGTTAATGAAGGGGATACTCAAATTGAAACTATGGTCGATCACGTTATCAAGGTGCCCAAAACTCATAATATGCTAACGCCGATTCTTACTGTAATACCTTTACAGTTGATCGCTTATCATATTGCGGTAAAGAAGGGCCTGAATGTGGATCAGCCACGCAATTTAGCAAAAAGTGTCACAGTTGAATAAATCACAAACGAGGTAAAATATGTCACGTAAAAACGTCCTTATCATGGGTGCAGCAGGACGGGATTTTCATAACTTCAATGTTTTTTTCAGAGATAATGAGAATTACAATGTTGTTGCCTTTACTGCTACTCAAATTCCTAATATTTTTGGCAGGAGCTATCCTTCTGAACTCGCCGGTAAATTGTATCCTGATGGAATCAAGATATATGAGGAAAAAGAGCTTGTCGGACTGATCCGGAAATTTAAAGTTGAAGAAGTTGTTTTCGCATATTCGGATGTTACTTTCGAATACGTGATGACAAAAGCATCTATAGTGAATGCCGCCGGCGCCTCATTCCGTCTGCTTGGTGCCGCCGAAACGATGATTAAAAGTACCAAGCCGGTAGTTGCCGTTCTTGCTGTAAGAACAGGATGCGGTAAATCCCAGACCTCCAGAAGAATAGTAAAACTTCTACAAGATGCGGGGAAAAAAGTTGTTGCTATAAGGCATCCAATGCCCTACGGTGATCTTGTCAAACAAAAAGTTCAGCGATTTGCCACATTGGAAGATTTGAAGAAACATGAATGTACAATTGAAGAGATAGAGGAGTACGATCCGCATGTAGCTCGCGGAGGAGTTATCTATGCCGGAGTTGATTATGAAGCAATACTGAGAGAAGCAGAAAAAGAAGCCGATGTGATTCTTTGGGATGGCGGAAATAACGATATGTCATTCTATAATGCCGATGTTACATTTACGGTGGTCGATCCTCACAGACCGGGACATGAAATGCGTTACTATCCGGGTAATACATCTTTGAGAATGGCAGATGCTGTTATCATTAACAAAATGGATTCGGCCACAAAGGAAGGGATTGATACGGTTAGAAAAAACATTAAAGAAGTTAATCCAAATGCAATTGTCATTGACGCTAATTCTCCACTTACTGTAGATCAGCCCGAATTAATAAAAGGTAAACGCGTTCTTGTAGTTGAGGATGGTCCGACATTAACTCACGGGGAAATGAAATACGGCGCCGGCACTGTTGCTGCAGAAAGACTTGGCGCAAAAGAGATTGTCGATCCAAGGCCGTTTACTGTGAAATCAATTTCAGATACATTCACAAAATATCCCGGTATCGGTGTACTTCTTCCTGCTATGGGTTACGGTGACGAGCAGATAAAGGATCTTGAAGAGACGATCAACAGAACCGACTGCGATTCTGTAGTTATAGGTACTCCCATAGATCTCGGCAGAATTCTAAAGATAAATAAACCCTCAACAAGAGTAATGTATGAATTAGAAGAGACGGGAATAAATTCCTGCGAGTCTGTCTTAAAGTCAAAGGGCCTTCTATGAAAAAGATAGCTGTTGTTGCTTTTGGTGGCAACGCTCTCTTACGTGCAAACGAAGTTGGAACAATTGAAGAACAGGAAAAAAATACATTAGATACTTGTGAAAAGTTGATCGGTTTGTTGAGAAATGATTATAATCTTGTAATTACTCATGGTAACGGCCCTCAGGTCGGTAATATCCTGCTTCGTAACGAAGCAGGATATAATCAGTATAAGATTCCCAAAATGCCGCTGGATATCTGCGTTGCCGATTCCCAGGGAGGAATAGGATACATGATCGACCGGCAGATGCGAAATGCTATCAGTAAAACAAATCTGCGCCGCAATGTTGTAGCGATTATTACTGAAACTCTAGTGGATATTAATGATCCGGCATTTCAGAATCCGACTAAACCGATCGGTCCTTACTATCTTAAAGAAGAAGCCGATCTTTTAGCCAAAGCGAATAACTGGGTTTTTAAAGAAGATCCTCGCAAAAGGGGTTGGAGAAAAGTTGTAGCTTCTCCCAAACCTCTGGATATAATGAATAAAAAGGTTATCAAGGACCTGGTTAAGCACGGACATATAGTTATTGCCGTAGGGGGAGGCGGTATTCCGGTGTACTGGCATGATGATACTAAATATCTGGAAGCTATAGAAGCTGTTGTTGATAAGGATCTGGCTTCTTCTGTTCTGGCCAGAGAGATTAAAGCAGACCGCTTTTATATTGTTACAGATGTTCCAAAAGTTTTTATTAATTTTAATAAGCCGGATCAGAAAGCCCTCGACCATCTTACAGCGGCGGAAGCAAGAAAATATCTTGAAGCTGGAGAGTTCCCGGCAGGAAGCATGGGACCAAAAATTCTTGCCGCAGTGGAATTTGTTGAAAACGGGGGTACAGAAGCAATTATCACTTCCGAAGAAGATATTCAGAAAGAAAATTGCGGCACGAGAATTACGAAATAATTTGAGGAGAAGAATAAATTGGCTTTTAATCTAAGAAATAGAAATTTTCTAAAACTCCTGGATTTTACACCCAAGGAGATTAAATTTTTACTGGATCTCTCGAAGGAATTGAAAAATGCCAAATACACCGGCACCGAAACTCAAAGATTGAAAGGGAAGAACATTGTGCTTCTTTTCGCGAAAGATTCCACGAGAACTCGATGCGCATTCGAAGTCGCCGCGCTCGATCAGGGAGCCGGCGTAACCTACATCGGTCCTTCAGGATCTCAGATGGGAAAGAAAGAATCTATGAAAGACACGGCCCGGGTACTCGGAAGGATGTATGACGGAATCGAATACAGGGGTTTCGGTCAGGAGATTGTTGAGGAACTCGGAGCATATGCCGGCGTTCCTGTCTGGAATGGTCTTACTGATGAATTCCATCCCACACAGGTCCTGGCTGATCTGTTGACAATAATGGAA
>JBAYWA010000175.1:0-4569 GCA_041674325.1 Melioribacteraceae bacterium
CACGATCAGTATACGATAATAGATGTATATTCGCCCGACCGGCTGGGACTTCTCTACCAAATCACAAAAAAAATGAATGAGCTCGGTCTTTCGGTTTATTTTGCAAAGATCTCCACCAAAGGGGACGATGTGGTGGATTCATTTTACATTCTTGACAGGAACCGGAAAAAAATCTCTCAGGATGTATATGAGCTCATCACACACGAATTAACTCAATCAATAGAAGAAATGTTATAGGTGATAATTTGAATTTCATGAACAGAACAAATCCAATCGGTTTTTTTGATTCGGGAATAGGCGGATTGACGGTTGTAAAATCTGTCGCGCGTCTGATGCCGAATGAAAACATAGTTTACTTCGGCGACACAGCCCGCGTGCCTTACGGATCAAAATCGAATGAGACGGTAGTAGAGTATTCAATTCAGGCCGCGAATTTTCTCTTAAGAAAAAATATCAAACTTCTGATAGTTGCCTGCAATACGGCCTCATCTGTGGCATTAAAAGAACTCAGAAAATTTTTGACTATTCCCGTTATAGGCATGATTGAGCCGGGCGCCAAGATGGCCCTGCAGGAATCAAGAAATGGGATTGTGGGTGTAATAGGCACCAGAGCCACAATCAATAATAAGGCGTATGCGCACGAATTGAAGAAATTAAGCCCTAAAGTGAAAGTGTATGAACAGGCTTGTCCGCTCTTTGTTCCGCTTGCCGAGGAAGGGTGGCTGGATCATAAAGTCACGGAGATGATTGCAAAGGAGTATCTGGGCGAACTTCATAAAAAAAAGATAGACAGTTTAATTCTCGGCTGCACACACTATCCGATCCTTGCGGATGTTATTCAGAAAGTCGTTGGCAAGAATGTGAAACTTATCGATTCCGGATCGCCTGCGGCGAGATTGGTGGAAGACTACCTTAACGGCAGGCAGCTCAGAAATCAATCAGTTCATCACGGACAGGCGGAATTCTATGTGAGCGACGTTCCGACAAAATTCAAGGAAGTGGCGGAAAGATTTCTGGGGAGAAAGATCACACATATTCATAAAGTGGAGCTGGATGAGCTTACGAACGAATGATTCTGGATACTTGATTCTGGATGCTTGATTTTGGTAAAGGAATTGGGGTATAGAAATGAGTTATAAAAATTTAGAAATATGGAAGCTTGCCAGAGAAATTATAATCGACATCCATCAATTGACATTGACCAAATTACCAAAATTCGAGATGTATGAAATAGGGAGTCAGATTAGAAGATCAAGTAAATCTGTAAAATCAAATATTGTAGAGGGATATGGGAGAAGATATTATAAGCAGGAGTTCATCCATTTTTTAATGATAGCATTAGCCTCTAATGATGAGACAATCGATCATTTGGAAACATTGTTTGAAACTAAGTCGCTTACAGAAGAACAATTATTTGATGATCTGCATTCTCGTTTGGAAATATTAGGAAAAAAGCTAAATGTATTTATTCAATCAGTCCAGAACGAACATATCAGTCCCAGATAATCCCCAACCATTTATCCAGCATCCGATATCGAATATCTTGTATCCAGTATCAGCGTTCTATTAGCTTGTAATACGCAACCCCGCAGATTGTCTTAGCGTCGACAATCTTTCCGGAGCGAATTTGTTCTTCCACTTCTTCAAGCGTCATCTCAACAATTTCCATCCCTTCCTCCCCCTCTTCACGGGCATGATTGCCGGCAATAAGATTTTCAGCCAGGTAGATATGGAGAATCTCGTCACAGAATCCGGGAGTTGTATAAATTTTTCCGAGTTTGGTTATTTTATCGGAAGTATATCCCGTTTCCTCGGTCAATTCTCGCGACGCGCATATGAACGGATCTTCCCCTTTCTCCAATTTGCCCGCGGGCAGTTCCAGGAGCACCTCATTATGCGGATAGCGGTATTGTGTTACAAGAACAACCTTGCCGTTTTTATTTATCGGCAGTACAACGGCTCCGCCCGGATGCACTGCAACCTGCCGGAAACTCTGATTACCGCTTCCGTTATATTCTATCTCGTCAACTTTCACATCAAAAACTTTTCCATGAAAGATTGTGTTTGTTTTCTTTACCTTAAAATTCACTATTACCTCGATGTGGCTTTGAATTAAATAAATGCCGCAGACTAATCTGCAGTAAACAAGAACATGTTAAGCTAATCTCAAGAATCAATTGCAATCCTGGGCCGTCATCTTAAGTTTGGATACATCAAAGCCTTTGGACCGGCACTTTTCAACCAGAGAATTAAAAAGAGTTTCATCCATTTTAGGGGTGCGGGACAATATCCACAGATATTTTCTGCTGGGCGCTCCCACGACCGCGTACTGATAATTTTCACTGTCGAGTTCAAGTATCCAGTAATCGCCTCTGAAAGGCCAGAAGAACTGCACGCGCAGTTTGGCGTTATTTGACCCCTCTACTACAAATGCCTTCCCGTTCACACTGTTAATCTCTCCGGTTATACTGTCCTGCCGGCACGTATTGATTACTCTAATCGTTTCTTCGTCAATGATGCTGTATTCAGCAGTGGTGCAGTTGCATCCTTTCTGAAAACTGTTCGGAAGCATTGCAATCTCGAACCATTTGCCGGTATACCGGGCAACATCTACTTTATCAACAACATCAAGCGGGGCGTAGTCTGATGAACCGCATCCCGATAAACCCAAAAACAGTCCCGCAAAAATTAATTTTACTAAATTTTTCATCCTCTTTTCTCCGATGAGTCAGTTTAGAGTGCAGAGTTCAGAATGCAGAGTGTAGAGTATAGAGTATATAATACACAATTTAATTTTCATATTACATTCTTCACTCTATGTTCTACGTTCAACACTCAATCATAATATGGCACAATCTCGCTTCCTAAAAATCTGATTGCCGCGACTATAACACCAAGATCGTCGAGATACCCGAACAGGGGAGCGAAATCCGGAATCGCATCTATCGGACTGATAAAGTAGATCAGCGCCGCGACCACTATCGATTTACGGTACCAGGGAACGTATTTATCTCTCATATAGCGGTAGAGAGCTTTTACATCCTTTGCGAAACGTATTCTGCTTCCTTCCCGTTCCACTTTGTTCCACAGTTTCTCTTCTACAAATTCGGTTCCGCGCTCAACGCTCTCTTCGGTATCGAATTGTTTCTCTTTTAATTCGGGAGAATCCCAGAAATCCTTATCGTCATAATTCATTATTCACCCCTCTTATTTTTTAAATTGATTGAACCAGTTGAAAACAGTATCCCACCATAAACGGGCATTCTGAGCTTTCTGAACGAAATGAGTTTCGTCCGGGAAATACAAAAATTTACTTTCGACATTCATTAATTGCAAAGCCGTGAATAATTCCATCGCCTGACCCTCCGGCACGCGGAAGTCATTGCCGCCGTGTACTATCAGCATAGGGGTTTTAAAGTTCTTAACAAAACGATGAGGCGAAAACTTTTCGTAATCGGTTCTGTCTTTCCAATATGGCGCTCCGTATTCCCATAGCGGAAACCAGAGTTCCTCGGTTGTTCCGGTCATACTCTCAAGATTAAATACCCCATCGTGACTAACCAGAGCGTTAAATCTATCCGTATGTCCCTCAATCCAGTTGATCATATAACCGCCGTATGAAGCGCCCGCGGCGAAAGTATTTTTCGGATCGATAAATTTATAATTCCTGACGGCGTAATCGCACGCGTTCATAAGATCTGTATAAACTTTACCGCCCCAGTCGCGCGAAATCTCATCGCAGAATTTCTGTCCGTAACCCTGACTTCCTCTCGGATTTGGAGCTACTACCACATAACCCTTAGAAGCGAACATCTGGATATTCCACCTGAAATGAAAATCGTCCAGCCAATGTCCCTGCGGCCCGCCGTGAATCAGAAAGATGAGAGGATATTTTTTGGCAGGATCAAAGAAAGGAGGTTTTACCAGAATTGATTGAACTTTTGCGCCTTTAGCTCCTTTACTCCAGAAAGTTTCTATCTCATTCATCTCGAGCTGCGACAATAGTTCTCTGTTTACGAATGTCAGCTGCTTTGCGGTTCCGCCGGCAGTGTTAACAGAGAAAAGTTCATAAGGCATTGTCAATTTTTGTTTCTTGAAAAACAACGTCTGCCCGTCGGGAGAAACGGCCAATGTTGAATTTCCGTTCTCCTTCACACTAATTTCATTTTTTCCGGTTTCTATTGAGATTTTATAGATTGAGTTTTGAACTTCGTTCGGCGCATCGAAGTAGATATATTTTGAATCCGGAGACCAGATCAGCTGTCCGGCGGTAAGATCAATTTTTTCTGTCAGGTTTTTTAATTCACCATTAATCCGGTTATAAATCCGTATCGATTTTTTATCGGCTTCAAATCCGGCGCGGGCCATCGAAGTGAACGCAATATATTTTCCGTCCGGCGAATATACGGGCTGAGAGTCGCTTCCTTTGCTCTTAGAGATAAGTCTGAAAGGAGTGGCGGCATTTTTTTTAATCTCTGCGAGTTTAACAACAAAAATATCGTTATTAGTGCTCACGGCAACAACTTTATCGGTATTCATCGTGAATGCAACTTCTTTTCCATCGGGTGA
>JBAYWA010000176.1:0-4559 GCA_041674325.1 Melioribacteraceae bacterium
AGAATTCTGAAAGCAAGTAAAATGGCGCTTAAACCGGATGAGTCGCAATATTCAACCTCCGAGAGATCAATAATTAGCTTCTTTACATCTTCAGTATGGAGTAGAATGGTAAATTCGCCCTTTACAAACCCGGCAATCGAAGCGTCAAACCGCTTCTCATTAAGTTTGAATGTGGCTATATCGCCTACTCTTTTCAGTTCGTAATTAAAGTTCTCGCTCATCTTCCTGCTTCTATATATTGAAATTTTCCACCTGTAATCTACAAATTCGATTAAATAAACCAAACATTTTTAATTAAAACATCTTCAGATAATTCAGGAAATTCCGGTATGATACCTCGGGATCGCCCTGATTTCCCGCTATTTGAAGACTGTAATAGAGTTCAGACCTCTCTCTCGCGAATCCAACTCTCACTTTGGAGTTTACAATATTGCACACCGCGCTCGAGAAGAGATCCTCGCTTCTGTTCAAATCAATAACTATCTCGAATTCCTTCCCCTCAAGTCTTCTGACCATATTTTTATCCGGCAGATTGAAGGTTTTTTTAACAGCCGCCTGAAAAGAAATAAACCTGTATTTTTCTTTTTCCGGGACTGTACCATATTTATGTTCGGGAAGAAACAATGTGATACTCTTTCTATGAATCTGATAATATTTAAGAATATCCAGTGAATTGAAAAAGTCTCTGTCGTCCCTGGGCATCACAATGAATAAATCTTTCGCGTTACTTATGACGTTATTGAATGAGGATGGTTTTATCTCTTTACGAAGAAATCTTCTCCGCAGTAGATAGTGCCCTATTTTTCTTTTTAATTCTTCAAACATTTTGATCCGGTCCTATTAATTTCAGGAATTCTTCTTCTGAGAGCACTTTTACACCAAGTGACTCTGCTTTTGTAAGTTTGGATCCCGCTTTCTCTCCCGCTACAACAAAATCTGTATTTTTGCTTACTGTTGCCGCTACAGTTCCGCCATGATTAATAATAATTCCCTTTGCTTCTTCCCTGGACATTGATGAAAGCGTTCCAGTCAGAACAAATGATTGTCCGGCCAGGATATTCGAAGCCGCCTCTCTTCTCTCCTCCGAAAAACTTAATCCTGCTCTCTTAAGACTTTCAATTATTTTTTTGTTCTGATAGTTTTCAAAAAATCTCTTTACGCTTTTCGATATGCTTGAACCGATCTCGTGAATGGATTCAATCTCTTCCTGAGTCGCTTCCGCCAGCTTCTCGAGTGAAAGAAAATGATCGGCCAATTTTTTTGCGGCTCCGGCGCCCACATATCTGATTCCGAGCGCAAATAATACTTTATTAAACGGTTTTCTCTTACTCTCCTCAATAGCTTTCAGAAGATTATCTATGCTCTTTTCCCCCAGCCGTTCGATCTTAATAAGCTCACTCCGTTTTTCATTAAGCCGGTAAATATCCGAATAATCGTTCAGGTATTTCATCTCAACGAAAAGATTAATCAGGGCGTCGCCCAATCCTTCTATATCCATTGCGCCCCGCGCGGCAAAATGAGAAATCCTTCCCTTCACCTGTGCCGGGCATAAATTATTTTCACAATAGATTGCAACTTCATTTTCGGGACGGAAAAGATTTGACCCGCAAACCGGACAATTGGCGGGGACTTGAACTTCCGCTGAATTCTCTATCCGTCTGGAAAAATTAACCGATACAACTTTAGGAATTACATCGCCCCCTTTTTCAATTACAACCCAGTCCTCTTCGCGTATATCTTTCCGCCTTATCTCATCTAAATTGTGAAGCGTAGCCCGGCTGATTGTTGATCCGGCTAGAAATACAGGGTCCAGTTCTGCTACGGGAGTTAGCGTTCCGGTTCTGCCGACCTGCCACGTTATCTTTTGAAGTTTTGTCTCAGCCTGTTTTGCCTTGAATTTGTATGCCACTGCCCAGCGTGGCGATTTTGCAATATTTCCTAGAATTTTCTGCTGTTTTAGTGAATTAACCTTGACCACTACACCGTCGATTTCATATGGAAGTCTGTCCCTTTTTTCTTCCCATTCATCGCAGAATTTTAATACTTCATTAATATTTTGACAAATCTTAAAATTTGGATTAATCCGGAATCCGATTCTGCTCAAAAGTTTCAGATTTTCCGACTGTGTACTGAGTTCCGCCTTCTCCGAATAAAGGTAATACAGAAAAATCTGAAGGGATCTTTTAGCGACCAGTGCAGGGTCCTGCAATTTCAGCGTACCAGCAGCCGAATTGCGGGGATTGGCAAAAGTCTTTTCGCCGCTGAGTTCTCTCTCCTCATTTAATTTTCCGAATGATTCAAGATCAAGAAAAACTTCACCCCGCACTTCAAATTCATCGAGATTAATCCCCTCATATGCTGACTTACTGATAATTAGCGGGACCGATCTGATTGTCTTAACATTATTGGTCACTTCCTCTCCTGTAGCTCCATCACCCCGCGTTGCCGCTGTAACAAGCTTTCCATTCAAGTAACGGAGACTAACCGACAATCCGTCAATCTTCAATTCACAGACATACTCAACCTTCTCATCTGACGGCAGACCCTCTCTGACCCTCCTGTCGAAATCAATAAGTTCCTCTCCACTGTAAGTATTTGATAGGCTGAGCATCGGAATTTTGTGCTCTATCGAACTGAAATCTTTAGTCAGGTTGGAGCCGACCCGCTGGGTGGGCGAGTCAGGGGTTATTAATTGCGGGTTTTCATTTTCGAGTTTTATCAATTCAGCCATTAACTGATCGAATTCGTAATCGCTAATGACCGGCTGAGCTAGTATATAATAATTATAATCGTGCTCTCGAATTATCTGGCGGAGTGCTTCAATTTTTTGTTGAGGATTTTTTTTCATTCTTCTGCGGCTGGATAGTGTAATATTTAATCCCCTCAGTAGTCAGATAAAGATTTCTGATCTCCCCCGGATTTCCGACATTTTCAACCGGTTTGTTATTGAAGAAAACCTTCACGCGTCCGGCATTTCCAACACTCACACTGAAACTCTTTTTGGCGCTGAAATTCAGCTTAGCATTGCCGGCTTCCGTCTGCTGAGTTAATATCTTTCCGTCCGCCGAGACTTTTACCCACACCCTGTCCGTCGTAAGTATCGACAGATACACACTGTCCGGTGATTGCGGGACAGTACTACCCGCGGTTTCCGGCAAAATCTGAATTTCTTCCGGTGCCGCTTTTTTTACTTCAAACCGCTCACCGTTACTATCCGTCGTATCAAATTCGGTCTTCTCCTGAACTATTCCAGGTGAACCTGTAAAAAAAGCAAAGTAAATAATTATCAATGCGGCAAGAAGAATCCCTATTCCAATCAGATAATTAATTTTAATACCATTAAATGATTTGACCGGACTCTCAATTGCCGGTATCGGTTCAATCTCAGATGTTCCGAATTCCTTTTTAAAAACGGGGGGTGCTGAGGTAACGGATGGCGGAATTACTTCCTGAACGACAGTATCCTGCTTCGAACTTATCCTCGGCTCATCGGTACGTGGCTTTTCTTCGGCTTTGCTAAGTTTTGCTTCGTCATATTTCTGAAGGATCTCTTTAGGGTTGAGATCCAGGGTTTGAGAATATTCTTTTATAAATGCTCTGATATAAATTTCGGGGAGCAATTCGAAATTCGCATCCTCTATTGCCTGTAAAAATTTCAGATCTATTCTGGTTTTCGAGGCAATCTGCTGGAGCGTGATATTCTTTGATTCACGATGGAATCTTAACTCGTCGGCAAATTTTAACTGCGCTTCTGAGGCCATATAATCTATAAATTAATTATTAACTCTTTTCCAGTTTCACCGCAAAAGATCCGTCCAGGCCGTGAATATGAGGGAAAGTCTGAACAGCACCGTTTTCTGCTACGAGTTCCGCCGGCAGGAAATCCGAGGCGTTTATCAATTTGAAATCGGGGTAATTAATTAAAAATTTGCTGACAATCTCAAAATTTTCTTCCGGCTCGATAGTACATGTGCTGTAAACAAGACTGCCGCCGGGTTTTACAAAGCCGGACCCCTTCTTCAGTAACTCGTATTGAATATTAACAATATTTCTGATATCTCCCAAATCTCTTTTCCATTTTAGATCCGGTTTTTTTGTCAGTGTACCCAGACCCGAGCAGGGGGCATCCACAAGCACTCTGTCAAATCCAAATTCATCAGAATATTCATTCGCATCAATGGTTAAAGTCTTAACATTCGTCACCTTCAAACGGTCCAGATTTTTCTGAAGGATTTTCAGACGGCTTTCAAATCTATCGAGAGCTATTATCTCTCCCTTATTCTGCATTACGTCTGCTATGAATGCTGTCTTTCCCCCGGGTGCGGCGCACAGATCCAGAACACGCATTCCAGGCTGAACATCAAGAAGTTTTATAGGCAGGCCGGTACTTTCATCCTGCACTGAAAAATATCCTTTTTTGAAATACTCCCAGTCTGTTATGTTCGACAGACTGGCAAGATGGATGAATTCCGCAAGATATTTTCCGTCGCTGAATTTGAGGTCAACCGATTTCAATAAAGATTTCATCTCGTCGATATTTGTGACGAGATTATTTACAC
>JBAYWA010000177.1:0-4544 GCA_041674325.1 Melioribacteraceae bacterium
AGAAGGCCTCGGAAATATTCTCATTTTTCGAGAACCCGACTTTCTTTATAAGCCTCTTGGTATTTGCCGTACTTGCTTATATTCTTATTACTATACCATTGAAGAATTCCGGTAAACCGGATGAACCTGCTCCACCGGCAGTATCTATGTAATATTCTGATTCTCCCCCCGTCTCCGGACGGGGGGAGAGTCTTATTTTCGTAAAATAGGATCTTCCGTCAAAACCGGTATTGTACGTCCGTCCTCTGCATTATAAAATTTTAGGAGAGAAATGAATTTTTTCCAGAGAAGAGCAAAATTAAAAAACGCAAATTACCTCGAGGTCACACCCGTACGAAATGTTAATGATGAGCTAAATGAAGATAAACTTGTGACGGTCTTGATTCCTAAAGTCACAAGCAGACTGGGCAAAAAATATTTTGAACCTATGTTAAAATCCCCTTACATTAAATTAAAATTGGATGAGATAGGATCTGCTTCATGGCTTGCGATTGACGGAAAGAAAAAAGTAGGGGAGATCGCCGCTGAACTGGACAAAATATTCGGAAAAAAAATTGCTCCTGTTGAGGAAAGACTCACCAAATTTTTAACTACACTTTATGAACAAAGATTAATTACGTTTCAGGAAATTAAAGGAGAAATATGATGGGAGAAGTATTAGGTAATCTTAAACCCGAACTGTTGTGGAAGCATTTTGAGGAGATCTGCAGGATTCCGCACCCTTCCCGCAAAGAGGCAAAACTTGCGGAGTATGTTGTTTCATTCGCAAAGAAAAATAATCTTGATTCCGCGCGCGATGAATTCGGTAACGTCATTATCCGTAAAAAGGCAACACCCGGTAAAGAAAATCTTACGCCGGTGGTGATGCAGGGTCATCTTGATATGGTGGCCGAAAAAAATTCCGATGTAATTCACGACTTCGAAAAAGATCCGATACAATGTTATATTGACGGTGATTGGGTTAAAGCCAAAGGAACAACTCTCGGCGGCGATAACGGGGTTGGCGTTGCGGCGGCTCTGGCAATAATGGAATCCAATGATCTGGAACACGGTCCGATTGAAGCATTATTCACTCTTGATGAAGAGACCGGCTTGTTCGGCGCTCAGGCATTAAAACCGGGTTTCGTTCAAGGCAAGATTCTGCTCAATCTTGATTCAGAAGAGGATGGGGCTCTTTATATCGGCTGCGCCGGCGGACAGACTACAATTGCTAAATTTAAATATGATTTGAAAGATGTTCCGGACAAAACAGTCGCGCTTGAAATTAAAGTCACTGGACTAAAAGGCGGACACAGCGGATTGGACATTAATGCCGGCCGTGGAAATGCGATTAAATTGATGACACGATTATTGCATGAACTAAATTACACATTCGGAATTCGCCTTGTCAGTATTAACGGGGGAAGTAAACATAATGCCATTCCTCGCGAAACGTTTGCCGTTATCCGCGTGCAAAAAAAATTCGTTTCTGATGCGATTGCGTACGTGGAAAGATACAATGAGATAGTACGAGCGGAAATTTCTAATGTGGAGCCGGGTTTGACAGTCGTTGCTTCCGAATCTAAATCAAAATCTAAGGTGATGGATAAGAGAACAACTAAAAACCTTATTGATGCTCTCTATTCTGTTCCGAACGGTGTGATAAAGATGAGCGCGGATATTCCGGGATTGGTAGAGACATCGACCAATCTTGCGGTGGTTGTTACAAAGGGAAAATCCGTTGAAGCAACATTGAGTCAGAGAAGTTCGGTTGAATCCGAGAAACATGATATCTCAAATTCTATAGCCGCTTTTTTAAAACTTGCGGAGGCAGAAGTTGCTCAGGGCGATGGCTATCCGGGATGGAAACCTGATATTAATTCCCCGGTACTCGGCACAATGAAAAATGTTTATCATCAGCTGTACGGAAATTATCCGGAAGTGAAAGCGATTCACGCGGGTCTTGAATGCGGTATTATTAAGGAGTGTTATCAGGATATGGATATGATCTCTTTCGGTCCGACTTTAATGGATGTTCATTCTCCGGCCGAGAAAATTCAAATCAGTACAGTGGAAAAATTCTGGAATCTGCTCACCGCAGTATTAAAGAATATTCCCTCTAACTAAAATCACTTTTTAAATCCTGCTCTCTTTAAGGGAGCAGGATTATTTACCGATAATCATTCACCTGAGAATACATGGAAAATCAAATCATCCAGAAACCGGAACCTAATCTCTTCTTCCGATGGGGAATTCTATTTTTTGTCAGCCTCGCAATGTTCGGCAATTATTACAACTACGATAGTATTAGCCCGCTTGCCGATCTTTTGTCCAAACAATTAAATTTTTCGGATGCAAACATCGGACTGCTTCAGGGGATATACAGCGTCCCCAATGTAATAATGGTCCTTATAGGCGGAATAATTATTGATAAAATCGGAACCCGGATATCAACTTTTATCTTCACCCTGCTTTGCCTTTTGGGTGCGGTAATTACCGCAAGTTTCAGCGATCTTACAATGATGGCAATTGGCAGACTTGTTTTTGGCCTTGGTGCAGAATCGATGATAGTCGCAGTGACTACTGTAATCGGCCGATGGTTTAAAGGCAAACAACTCTCATTTGCTTTTGGTCTTAATCTGACTCTTGCGCGGCTTGGTTCCTTCGCGGCATTGAATTCTCCGACGTGGGCAAGATCATTATACGATTACTGGCAGACCCCTTTATTGATATCAGTGGCGGCCGGTGTAATCTCCATTGCGGCGGTTATTATATACTGGGGAATGGATTCCTATTCAGAGAGGAATTTTTCTCTGCGACCTGTTCCAAAGCAGGATAAAATTATTCTAAAAGAGATTTTCAGTTTTTCTTCATCATACTGGTTTGTTGTTCTTCTCTGTGTCACTTTTTATTCGGGAATATTTCCATTCCAGACATTTGCCGTTAAGTTTTTTATGGATACTCACGGTACCACTAGAGAGATGGGCGGTTTTCTTTCAAGCATGCTTACACTTTCCGCAATGATTTTGACTCCGCTTTTCGGTCTGATGGCTGACTATGTGGGTAAACGCTCTCTTCTCATGATGTTCGGCTCCCTGCTCCTTATTCCGGTTTATCTACTTATGGCTTATACGAATGTTTCGCTCTATGTGCCGATGGCTTTAATGGGTATCGCATTTTCTCTGATTCCTGCAGTAATGTGGCCGAGCGTGGCAATAATTGTCGATGAAGCCAAGCTTGGTACGGCATACGGACTGATGACGATGATTCAGAATATCGGGCTCGCCGCATTTAATTTTTTAATCGGCTGGTCAAATGATTTCAGCGGCGGGTATAAAATGGGAATGTGGATCTTTTCATCTCTCGGATTTTTTGGACTGCTATTTGCTTTCCTCCTTCGAAGAAGCGAAATGGGAGCCGGAGGACACGGCCTCGAAAAAGGAATCACTAAAATAAATTAATTTTTTGTAAATTGTATTCATATCATTCTGTGGTCTAATGAAACGGTTTTTTAAATTAAATATTATATCAATAATTATTCTAATTGGCTATGCCGAATTGCCGGCTCAGTCTTTCGGGTTCGGATGTCTTGGCTTAAGCGGTTTCTATGCAGGTTTTTCTAATGAAAGCTATGACGCTTCCGGAATTAATGCATTTATGACCGGGCAGTTTCAGACTGGTCAGATTCCGGCGCAAATAAAATTTGAAAAAGGTACAGGATACAGAATAGGGGCTAATTTTGTCCGGGCACAATTTGACCAATTTTTCATCTCCGCTAAAGGTTATTATCAATTCCTGAAGGAAGAACATACAACGTCAGAACTGTCGGGTACCTCAATTGTAAATTCAAGTCACAAACTGTCATTGAACCACTGGGGAGTAGGAATTGATCTCGGCGTAAAACTTTTCTGGATACTTGATTGGAAGGCCGTCGAGGGGAACATAAATTTTTATGATGGCAATTTTACTTCGGAATACTCAAAAGACAATATCCCGCAGAGCAGTTCAAAATATAATTCTGATAAGATTCAGATTGGATATTTCGCCGGAACAGGATTAGTACTTCATATTGTTCCGGATTATATAAGTCTTGAAGGAACTGCAGGATATCATTTCAATAAACTGGATATTTTCAGATCCACAGACGCGTTTGGGAATGAGATTGATATTAAAAACGCGGTTTCAAAGGGCGGATTCGGATTAACGGTTCAATTAAATGTTGGATTTCCATTATAAGGAAGTTGATTATTATGAAACTCACACAGCTTGATAAAGCCTCTATAATTGCAATACGCGACTGCATGGGAGCAAAGCAGAATGAATCGGTTCTGATTATTACTGATGAATTTAAAAAGAAGATTGGTTACTCGCTCTTTCAGAATGCCAAAAATCTGGGTCATGATTCGCTTTATGTTGAGATGAAATCTCGCGAAATGCACGGACAGGAACCCCTGCCTCAGATAGCAGAATTGATGAAACTGTTCAATGTTGTCCTCTGTCCAACCGCAAAATCGCTGACTCATACCAATGCCAGAAGAAACGCCTCAGCTCTCGGTGCCCGGATC
>JBAYWA010000178.1:0-4542 GCA_041674325.1 Melioribacteraceae bacterium
GCTGGTCTATTCTATCATCCCGTATAAAACGCCCTGGTCAATGATCTCATTCTGGAGCGGAATAATTATTATAGCCGCTTATGGAATTACTGAAGCGGTCACTCATTCATCAAAATATTTTAAAACTTTTCTTGTAATTTTTGCCGGCCTTGGAATTCTGCATCAGTTCTGGCAGTCATACCAGCTTTCTTTCACATATTCGTTCCATCCTCAAAATCCTTTTGTTTATTCACAGGCTGGCGGCGACATGAAACTTATTGAGGAAAGAATAAAACAAATTACGGGACCTGTTCCTGGGGGAGACAAAACATTCATCTGCGTGGCGGCTGCTAAGAATGATTACTGGCCTCTCCCATGGTATCTAAGATCATTTGATAATACAGGATGGGTGGATAAACTTCCTGAAGAGATCTACCGGTACCCGATAATTTTAACCAAACCTGATCTGGAAGAAGATCTCCTTACTAAACTTTATTCTTCCCCGCCCCCTGGAGAAAGGAATCTCTACATTCCTCTGTTTGATGAATATATGGAGCTGCGCCCCGGAATTGAAATACGTGGATATATCAGAAAAGATTATTACGATACTTATTTAAGGGCAAAATCAGAATGATAAAAGTTGGTGCGGAAATATTTCCATTGTTATGAATAGTGACTTTTCAAAATTAGAGAATCTGCATAAATTCACTCACAACGCGATGGCGACCGTGTTTGAATTCTTTATTCAGTCAGACGATCCCGCGTATTCAGGAGAAGCTGCCTGGGCGGCGTTCCGTGAGATTGACCGGCTCGAAGATGAGTTGAGCAGATTCAGACCCAACAGCGAAATCTCGAATATCAACCGGCTTAAGCCCGGAGAAAAATTAGTGATTACTGTTGACTCGTTTGAATGCATCCGGCAGGCACTTGAATTAAATGTGATTACTGCCTCCGCATTTGATATTACTTATTCAGATCTTATTAATACACCTGATCTGCCGGGATTGATTCTTGATAAAGATGAGATGAGCATTATCAGATTAGACGAACGGACGGTTTTAGATCTTGGCGGAATCGGAAAAGGTTTTGCGATTGATAAAGCCTCGGAAATTTTAAATGAGTGGGAGATTAAGACGGCTCTTATCCATGGCGGATTCAGCAGTGTGAAGGCAATCGGGAAACCAGCCGGATCCGATGGCTGGCCTTTGAGTATTTCGGATCCTATCGACAGTTTAAAAATCATATTGAATTTTCAGCTGAGCAACTGTTCAATAAGCGGATCCGGTATAAGAAAAGGAGCCCATATAATTGATCCGAGAACGGGGCAGCCGGCATTATCGAAATCGGGGGCATGGGCATTTGCCGCCTCCGCTGCCTTTGCCGAAGGATTGTCAACTGCGTTCATGATACTCGATAATGAGAGGATAAAAAAAATCTGCACTGAAATTGAGGGGATCTACGGAATTATTCTTGACGGGAATTACCCGGAAACAAAGAAAATTATTTCTGCCGGTGATGCTTCGGTTATAAAAATGATCGTCTGATTACATTAGCCGGGAAAATATTTTCCAAACTGTTACTTATAAGTTCATTTTTCTGATCAAGTTAAGTTCGGAGATTACTTTCCATGGACTTTTCAATAAAGTTATCCTGCTGTCCCTGTCGCAGCTCCATTCTACAGGAAATTCTATGACTCTGTAATTCTTCCTGAGCGCGCGGAGTAAAATTTCAATTTCGAAGATAAATCCGGACGTCTCCAGTTCGGAATAAATTTCTCTTGCTATCTTACCGTTATAGATTTTATATCCGCACTGAGTATCGGTAAAAACCGAAAGCTCTCTGAAAAATATTTTCATCAGAAATTTGAAAATTTTAGAGATGAGCGCCCTGTCCGGCTCCTGTTTTTTTAGAATTTTGGAATCTGGGAGTTTGCGTGAACCGATTGCCATATCGGACCTGCCTTTAGTTATCAATTCCATCCCCGCCAGCGCATTATACATCGGCACAGTAGCTCCGGCATCCTGATATAAAACCAGATCCCCTTTAGATGAGAGGATACCTCTTTTAACCGCCCCTCCCTTGCCTAGATTCTTTCCGTTTTTCAAGACTATCAAATTACTTTTCAACTTCCCGCGTGAATTCATTGCGGCATCGAATGTATCGTCGCGGCTTCCGTCATCTACAACTATGATCTCTCCCTTGAGGTTATTTTCCTCTATGAACCTGTCCGCCAGAATAATATCATTTTCAATCTTCAGGCTTTCTTCAAATGCGGGAATTATTATAGATAGATCCATTTCGGTTTGTTTAATGTTTATATCCGCTATGTAAAAATTTGCGGAGCCGGATAATTGGGCTCCGCTGAATTTTATTCTACAGATTCGAAATTTTCAATGCCGTTCGGAATGCCAGCCTGGTTATCGACCCGAACAAATTTTGATTGAGAGTTTCCGGCGTATCAGTTAGCATATGCAGATGTTTGTAACTGTTAGTCGTTACAAAATATAAAGTCGGAATCCCTTTCTGAAAAAACGGTTCGGCATCTGCACCCCCTCCGCTCCAGGTTCCCGCTACAAGCAATTTGTCATTCTCAAGATCGGATTGTTTTGCAATATCCCACAATCCGGGCGCTGATTTTCCTCCTCCGACCTGTATTGAATCTCCGTATCCTATACAATCCATATTTATCATTGCTCTTACTTTCTCTTTCGGGAACGGGAGATTATCCGAGAAAAATTTTGCCCCGTATAATCCCTGCTCTTCACTCGCAAAGAACACAAAAGCCACAGATCTTTTCGGCCTCTCTTTCGTGGAAGCAAATGCTCTTGCTATCTGGAGCAGAGCCGCTGATCCTGAGGCATTATCATTTGCTCCGGGAAAAAATATCTTGCCGGCCTGACCGCCCACATGGTCAAGATGCGCGCCGATTATCAGATATTCATTTTTTAATTCAGGGTCGCTCCCCTCAAGTATCGCCGCGACATTTACAACTTCTTTCTCTTTCTCATATTTTGTATGAACTTCAATGTCTATCTTATTCATTAGCAGGATAGAAAAAGGTTTTTGAGTCATATCGATTTTAGTCTGCAATTCTTTGAGAGTTGCATCGCTTCAGTCAAATAGCTTATCTGCGACCGGAAGATCAATATGGATCTCAGGAAAATTTATCATCTGTTCCCCTTCGCCCGCAATAACGCTGCCTATCGGTCTCTGCGGTTCCGTGTCATTGGGAAAAGAGACGAACAATATTCCCTCGGCACCATGTCGCGCCGCGACAATCGCCTTCTCGCGCGGATTTCCATTCGAAAATCCTTTCCCGTCGATATTCCATTTAGGATTGTATTTAAATACCAGCGCCACTTTCCCCTTTACATCTATCCCTTCATAGTCATCATAACCGGTTTCCGGCTGCGACAATCCGTAACCGCAGAATACAACCGGCGCAATCATTTTTCCTGCTCCGGTAAATCCTCTGTACGCATAGTCTGTTCCAATTTTATATTCGGTCCTTTTTCCGTTTTTTATTACAGCCAGATGCTCGGGCGCCAGTATCTCATTGTATTCAACTTTGAGCTTTTGAAAATAATCTTCTCCGGCACCCGGTTTCAGTTTTAGCTTTTTCAATTCCTCCGCAATAAAGTCCGCGGCTTTCTTGTATCCATCGCTTCCGGGCAGCCTGCCGGAGAGCTCCTTGCCGGCCAGGTATTTAACCGTCTCCATCAGTTCCTCTTTTTTTATTACCGGGACTGGATCCTTTATTGTCTGCGCGGAAATTGGGAATAACGTAACAGCTAGCATAACAGTGCCAAATAAAACAGGTTTGCGAAAATTCATTTATGCTCCGGAATAATTTGGAAAAGATTTTGACTCAAAAATATTGAGAAATAGTCGTGAATAAAAGGGGAATCCGGATATAAAATTATCTCACTAATTTTAAGAGCTCTTCTGCTTCAGTTACCGGAAGACTGCAGGCGTAATCCTTACATAGATAGACCGCAGTACCTGCATCTATTTCCGAGTATGATTGAAGATATTTAAATGATGGATTAAAATTCTGATCTCTCCGGTCTTTCAGAATTACTACTTTATTCGGGATGAATTCAGACGACAACTTGCTAATTATCGCTTTCGTTTTATTGTTTTTTATATCTCCGGCAATTATAATTTCATTCGACGGACCGAATGAGTAGTCCAATGCCTGCAGCATTTGAGAATATGCCTGCGGATTTTTCGAAACGTGATGCGACGCGGAGGAAAGTATTCTGCCGGCATAATTACCGTATCCGGCATCGGCAGTAATTCTTGAAAGCCGCAATAAGTTAAGCGCTGAAACCGAATTTCCGGAAGGGACAGCCCCGTCATAAAATTCTTTTGTTCTCACTATCAGCTTTTCTCCGTAATCTGGAGTAAAAAAGAATCCTCCCGTCTCCTCATCCCAGAAATGCTCAATGCAGAATCCGGTCAGCTCAACAGCTCTGTCGATATATTCAATTTTAAATGTAGATTCATAAAGCTCAAGCAGCGCCCATATTATGAAAGAATAATCATCATGACTCGCGGTTA
>JBAYWA010000179.1:0-4542 GCA_041674325.1 Melioribacteraceae bacterium
AACCTGGCGAAAGCAATTTCAAGAAGCTCGTGTTCACGTACCAAAATATTTTTTGTTCCAATCTCTTCTTTTAATTTAATAGCCAGCGCGGTTTTTATTGTTTGAAGAAAACCTGGAGTTCCACCATCTTCCCGTAATTCAATATCCTCAAGATATTTATGCTGTCCCCAGGGATTTGTCCAGTCAACCGTTCCGCCCCCCGGGTTATCGGGAATCCGTCTCTTATATAATTTTGAATCGAAGATCAGGACACCTGATGTTCCTGGTCCACCCAGGAACTTATGGGGCGAGAAAAATACGGCATCAAGTTTTTCGAGCGGATCATCCGGATGCATATTTATATCGATATACGGGGCTGCCGCGGCAAAATCTACAAAACAGAGGCCGCCGTAATGATGCATCATTTTTGCCATCCGGTGATACGGGGGCTGAATTCCCGTTACATTTGACGCGGCGGTAAAAGAGCCGATCTTTCTCTTTCTGTATTCATACTTCTTAAGAAGCTCTTCAAAATGACTTAGATCCACCATTCCCGCTTCATCCGGTTCAATAACCACAACTTCGCAAATAGTCTCAAGCCAGGAAGTCTGGTTTGAATGATGCTCCATATGTGTCAGGAATACTACTGGAATCTCCTCTTCCGGTATAGTAGTATATTTATTAAGCTGCTCGCAGATTCTTAGACCAAGCATTCTCTGAAATTTATTTACAGCAGCAGTCATTCCGTATCCGGCGAAAATGATCACATCATCTTTATCTGCGTTAACATGATTCTTAATTATTTTCTTCGCGTCCGAATATGCTCTTGTCATATACGTCCCGGTTACAGATGATTCGGAATGTGTATTCCCTACATACGGATAAAATCTTTCATGAAGTACTTTTTCAATCGGTTCATATAACCGGCCGCTTGCAATCCAGTCAGCGTACAGGATTAACTTTTTTCCGTACGGCGAATCGAATTGCTGATTAGCGCCAATGATACTATCTCTGAATTTAGAAAAATATTGTTCTAGTTCCATTTAGTTAGTTTTATCTATTAAAAATTAAAAGTCGGTTTATTAAATCAGTGAATTATTGATTTTATCCAATCAGTAATAGTTTCGAGAAAGCCCTCAGTAAATTCCTTTTTCAGGGAATCGTATTCCGAGGGACTTCCAGTTCCCGCATTCTGATAAAGATGATTTGCTTTTGGAAAAACAACAGACTTAAAATTGTGATTGCCGCCTGCTTTTAATGCATCTTCCATCTTAGGTTTATTCTGGTCTGCGGGGACCTGCAGATCCAGTCCGCCGAATATCATTAAAACGGGTACTTTTACTTTCGGCAATTGTGTCGCGGGATCAAATTGCACAAAAAACCGGAACCATGGATTATTGAACATCTGAATCTGGGACTGGACTGTTGAATTTATATATGCGTTTTTATCCTGTATAGATGACTTAATCTCGGGGTTCAAAGTTTCAAAATCCTTCTCAGCGAATGTCCTGATATCCTTTCTTATCTCGTTTAGATCTTTATTCTCTCTTAAAGTCCCATTAATTTTTTTCTGTAGATCTAAATTCAGATTAATCAACTCATCGGAAACACCGCTTGATTTGAGGATGAGTCTCTGCTGTTCCAACAATACATCCCCGCCAGGGACTCCGGTGCCCGAAATAAAAATAAGGAAAGCCGCCTTATCCGATTCAGATGCAGCGAGGGCAGCAATGGAGGCTCCTTCGCTGTGCCCGATAAATCCCATCTTTTTAGTATCAATATTGGGGAGCTTTTTCAGAAATTCGAGCGCGGCATTCGCGTCTTCCGCGAAATCCTCTGAAGTGGACTGCATCGTATTTCCCGTTGATCCGCCCACGCCTCTGTCGTCGTATCTTAAAACCGCAAATCCGTTTCGGGTAAGGTGATCTGCGATTCTCTCAAATATTTTAAATCCGAAAATCTCTTCGTCTCTGTTCTGCGGACCGTTGCCGGAGAGCAAAACTACCGCGGGATATTTTCCATCTTCGGAAGGAGATGTTAATGTGCCTGAAAGTAATATTCGGCCGCTCTTAAATGCTATCTCCTCCTCGGAGTAGGGAAGAGGTTCTTTCTTGTTCAAATCTGTAAGGGGAGATTCCGCCGGTTTAATCCCTCTGACAAGATAGAATGAGCCCTGAATTCCTGCCTGCAAAATCTTTCCGTTAATCGAATCTGCTTTCAGAGTACCTTCAAATTTAGCGATACCCGCCTGGCTCGGCAGTTCAAAATTCACTTTATTTTTCTTTATCGTAAATACCTGGAGCCGGTAATCAGTTAATTTTTGAGACGGGATACTCATGAACGCATTGAATGATTTTTTTGACTTCTCAATTTTCAGTTGAAAATCCAGATTCATTGTGAGCATTTTAATCTTGCCGCTCCAGTAGCCGCTAATATTGCTTTGGGCTTCTGCCGCGTAAGAAATAAAAAATAACACGAAAATAACTCTGATGTAATATTTCATTAATATCATTTGACCCTAAATTTCATCAATTAAAATAGGCAGTTTAAAAGAAAAAAGCCGTTGCAAGCAACGGCTCTCGTCAAATTATTTTAGCCCAGGTAGGCTTTTAGATTTTTACTTCTGGTCGAATGACGCAGTCTGATCAATGCTTTTTCCTTTATCTGCCTGACTCTCTCTCTTGTAAGATTCAATTTTTCTCCAATCTCTTCAAGAGTAAGAGAATGTTCTTTCCCTAACCCGAAATAGAGACGGATTACTTCTGCCTCTCTTTCAGTCAGGGTTGAAAGCGACCTTTCAATTTCGGCTTTCAGCGACTCTTTCATTAATATAAAATCGGGTGCCGGCTGATCCTCATTCGGCATTACATCCAAAAGACTATTATTATTATCCTCGCTGTGAGCAAATGGGGCATCCATAGACACGTGGCGCCCGGCTATCTGCATTGCGTACGTTACATCGGAAACATCCATATCAAGCTGTGTGGCAATCTCTTCAGGACTCGGTCTTCTCTCATATTCCTGCTCAAGTTGACTGAGAGCCTTACCCATCTTATTAAGCGCGCCCACTCGGTTAAGAGGGAGGCGGACCATTCTGGATTGCTCAGCTATCGCCTGCATAATTGACTGGCGTATCCACCATACGGCATAAGAGATAAATTTAAATCCTCTCGTCTCGTCGAATCTTCTGCCCGCTTTTATAAGCCCCAGATTTCCTTCATTTATCAGATCGCCAAGAGGCAATCCCTGATTCTGGTACTGCTTGGCAACGCTCACGACAAATCTTAAATTGGCTTTGGTTAATTTTTCCAAAGCCATCTGATCTCCCTTTTTAATCCTGATGGCCAGATCAATCTCTTCATTTGGAGTGAGGAGATCTACTTTTCCGATTTCCTGAAGGTACTGATCTAAAGATTTGCTCTCACGATTTGTAAACTGCTTCGTTATCTTCAAATCTCTACTTCTCCTTTATTAATTTCACGAATATTCAATATGGAACAAAAAGATACCATTTCTTACTTTTAATGCGTATATAAGTTCCTCAGAGAAGAATAAATCTCCGCTCCATGAAAGCTATTATTCCCAACTCTATTTGATAACTCGAGGGTTTCTATTAGAGAGCCCGGATACGCTCATAAAAGAAGAATTATGATATGTTTTTATAAAAATCACCACCCAAAAATATAAAAATTATTCTCGATTACCTAAAAATAATTGCTTATTCCTCAGATATTCAAAGAAAATTTAGATTCTTCCGGCAAACAGCTCAATTGTTTGAAAGCTGAAGTTCAAAATTCCTTTTGAATTTAATATTTTTCAAGAATTTAGAGGATTTTTCGGCATTTCTGCTTTTTCCCTTAATCCCAACAAATCCATTTTCAAAAGCGTACTGAAAGAGGAGAGAATAAAGCATTTTACGCGCCCTGTGCAGACGGGATCTTACCGTGCCAAGAGGACAATCCATGAAATCCGCAATCTCCTCATATGTGTAACCTTCAATATCGCTCAGGAAGACTATTGTACGGAAATCATCGGGCAATATTGATAATGCATTGGCAATTTCATCATTTAGTACACCGCTGAAAGCGTCATCTTCATAATGTTGTGCCTTTACATCTTCTGACTTTATGGCTTCGTAAAAATTCTGGACATCTTCGTAATCAACTTTGTTCGGTTCTCTGCTGGACTTTCGATACTTATTGATGAAAGAATTTTTCATTATCTGAAAAAGCCATGCTTTTGCATTCGTACCTAACTCAAATTTATCGAAGAATCTGAAAGCTTTAAGCAGAGTATCCTGTACAAGATCATCAGATTCGTCTGGGTCGTTTGTCATTTTAAGAGCAAAACTTTTAAGTGCGTTCATGTGGGGAAGAATCTCAATATCGAAATCCCTGTATTTTTGATCCAATCCCTTCTCTTCATTTATCTTTTTCATATTAGACTCCATCTTTCATCCGGTTTTAATACTAACTATTAATTAGTCGGGAAAGTTCATTCCGGATTAACGATTTTGTACTAGCGATGTGGTAAGATTATTAACCCTATCTGGGATGTCTAATT
>JBAYWA010000180.1:0-4532 GCA_041674325.1 Melioribacteraceae bacterium
CAAGAGCTGTAGACAGACTTATGAACGCGCTTGTGGCTCTTGGATTTCTGCGGAAGGTTAAAGGAAAATTTTATAATTGCGAAAATGCCTCTCAATATTTAGTCAAGGGAAAACCTGAATTTATGGGAGGATTGTTTCACTCTGTGGGATTGTGGAATACATGGAGCTCGCTTACGGAATCTGTAAAGGTTGGAACTTCAGCCGCGGAACGCAAACCATCCCCGGGAGGAATAAACTGGCTGGAATCGTTCATAGGAGCAATGCATTACAGGGGAGTAAAAGAGGCTAAAATTCTGGCTATGCTTATCGATTTTTCTAATATCCGCCGCATGCTTGATGTGGGAGGCGGATCGGGAACCTTCGCGATGGAATTCGTAAAGAAAAATCCGGAAATGAACGCGGTCATATTCGATCTGCCGGAAGTAATTCCGATAACAAAGAGATATGTAGAAGAGGAAAAGATGAATGAAAGAATCTCTTTTTTAAGCGGGAATTATCTTTCCGAAGCTTTTGGAGACGGGTACGATCTCATTCTTCTCTCGGCAATTGTTCACATTAACAGTCCGGAAGAAAATAACCGGCTTATTAAAAAGTGTTGCGATTCACTAAATAGCGGCGGCCAGATTATAATTAAAGACTGGGTTATGAACGAAGACCGGACCGAGCCTGCGGGCGGCGCCATCTTCGCCCTGAATATGCTGGTCGGAACAGAGAGGGGAGATACTTATACGGAAACGGAGATTAGAAACTGGTTCGGGGAATCAGGAATAAAGAAAATCGTGAGAAAGGATACGAGCTTCGGGTCTTCTCTCATGATCGGTTATAAAGACTAATCAAACCAACAGAAATCAAAATGAAAAAGATATCTATTCTCCTCGTGTTAATTTTAATTTCGGCTTGCTCGGATAAAAAAGAGATACCGGAAATTCTTGAAAGTAAATTTGAGACGCTGGTGATTTCGGATGATTTCTCGTCTCCGGCAATTAAGCTTGAAGAGAATCATCTCCGGGAAATTTTAATTCTGCTGCACAATGATATTCCGGATGAGGGGATAAGAGAATATTTCCGGATGAGCGAGGCCGCATATAAATCGGCGATAAACGATCTGTACGGCGAAGGACTGATTAAGAGGATGGGAAGCGGAAAGTTTGTTCCCGCCTGCATGGTTATAGATTCTGAAAACGGAGAGCGGATGAAGAAAACCGCCGACTCTCTGGGACGGGAAATGAGTCTGATTGTAATTGACCGGCTGGAGAAGATAAAAGAAGCATACGGCCGGATACCGGCATTTAAAAATATCCCGTTCGGGAATGCCTCACTTTTTATTCTTGGCAATGCAGTCTATAATTACTGGCAGATGCCCTCTATAACCGGACAATTCCTTAAAGCGAACCCCCCGCGCCGCGGTGCCGGCAGATATTACATGGCGGTGCTCGAAAATAAAGAGGGCGGCTCGGAACCGTTTGGATTATTCTTCAATAAATTTTTGCCGGAGGATAATTATATGGCTGGTGTTTATGGAAACAATATACCGCGGGCAGATTCAATTTTAAATTCAACCGCGTTAAGCGCTCTTTCTCCAAAGAGCGGCATCTCTATTCCGGTCTTCACTCAGGCAGATCAGAAAAAATTGTCGGAACTCGCTTCGGTTGTCACTCCCGATATTCTGGCGTATCTTGAAAAGAACAGGACCCTTTTTGTAAAGCTGTATCTGAACTCTGTTTATAAAGATCAGACCTCTTTCAGGGAATGGTTTGTGTGGTATTACCAGTTTATGATTACGCGGAGCAATAAAACTCTTATCGAAAAGGGATATATCAAAACTCCGGCATCCATGGGCGCTTCATTCCTGCTGAGCCGGTAAAGAGAGCAGTCTTCTATAACAAAGAAGACGGCCTGCGGAAATTATTTTTTTAATTCACTTTCAATCAGCCGTATCATTTCGTTAAATTCTTCAAGCTGAAATCCGGTTGAAGCCCACTTTACTTTTCCGTCCTTGCCTATCACGAAATTCCTTGGAATATATTTACTTGCAAAAAGATTGTACGTTTTTGCTTCCGGATCCAGATATACGGGAAAAGTGTATCCGAACTGCTTTATGAATTTATTAACAACCTCTTTCTTCTCTCCGCGCGATATGCACAGAACGGAAAAGCTGTCATCCTTAATTTTATCGAATATGTTTTTCTGAAGAAGGGGGAATTCGGCTTTGCAGGGCGGGCACCAGGTAGCCCAAAAATTTATAAGGACCACTTTTCCGGTCAGCGCCTCGGACGAAAACTCCGTTCCCGCCAGCGAGGCGGTCGTAAAAGAGGGGAGCTTATCGCCTATCTTTATTATTGTTGTGGAATCGATATCGGATTGGGAAAAAATAACAGTACAGAAAAATGAGAAGAATAGAGACGCAATCAATTTTAGTTTCATTATCACTCCGTTAATAAATAATTACAGATAGTATCTCATAATCGGGCGGGATTTGCTTCTGCGCGCGGCTTCGCTGAATCCGGCTTTTTCAAATGACGATGGGATCCCGGTCCATGCGAATGCGGAGGGAATATTTTTACTGTACGGCACGCCCGGGTATCCCTCCAGTATTTTAATTTTTTTCTTCCGGCAGAAATTTATAACGCCTTTGAGCAATTCTGTAGATAGTCCCATCCTTCTGAACTCTTTGGCTATGAAGAAGCACGTTATCGACCAGACCGGCTCGTCGTCAATTCTCTTTAATACGCGGGAATTATTGAGTCTAATAAATTTATCTCTCGGCGCCGCGGCGCACCAGCCTACCGGCTGCTTTCCCATATACGCTATTATTCCTATCTGCTCATTTTTTCTTACGAGATTCCTCATCGCTTTCTTATTGCCTTGGCCTTTCTGCTTCTCGAAATCGGATGATTTTAAACGCCAGGCCATGCACCAGCATCCGCCGCAGGCGCCCCTCTGTCCGAAAAGAGTTTCGAAATCGCCCCAGGTTTTTTCAGTTAAAGGTTTAAATGAGATCTTCATGCTGGATCAATTCGGGTTGGGAAAGGATACGCGGAAGGTTGTTCCTTTATCCTTTATGCTGGTCACTTTAATTTCCGCTCCGTTCATCTCGCAGTATTTTTTTACAAGCGCGAGTCCTAATCCGTTTCCTTCGTAATTTCTTGTGTAGCCCTTCTCTTCTCTTGTAAATGGAAGATAAAGATTGGGGAGAAACTCATCCGCAATACCAATTCCGGTATCGACTATATCAACATAGATGTTGTTTCCGGGATCCCGGCCTATTGTAATATTCACTTTTCCTGCGGGCGTGTATTTGAGAGCGTTATCAATCAGGTGATGGAATATCTGGTTGACCGAATACTCATCCGCGTCAACTGGAGCCTCTCCGCAGTTATTATATAAACCGAGGAGAAGTTTCTTCTTATCCGCAATAACCTGAAAACTTTTATGCGCTTTCGCTAAAACATCCTTAAACAGGTCGAACCTTTTTGAGCGGTAAGAATATGATCCGGTCTGAAGTTCGGACATGTTAAGTATCAGCTCAACAGTTCTCATGATCCGTTTTCCCTCTTCATCAATCACATCAAACGCATTTTTCAATTCATCGTCCACCTGTTCCTGCAGTTCCTCCTTCATCATGCCGGTAAAGCTTAAAATTACATTAAGAGGAGTGCGGATTTCATGCGACATCTGGGCAAGGAATTCGGATTTAAGATTATCCGATTGTTCTGCGTGTTCTTTTGCCTCAATCAGCTCTTCTTCGGTCTTTTTCTTGTCGCTTATATCTTCAACCGTTCCTTCGTAATATAAAACGTTTCCGTCCGGGTCCTTGCTGGCGCGCGCGCTTTCCCTAATATAGATAAGAGTTCCGTCCTTCTTTCTCCATTGCGACTCAAATCCGAAAACGCTTCCGCGCTCCGTAATTTCTTTCAGGAAAATATCGCGGGATTTGGGATCTGCATATGACTGTTCGGCAGAGATGCCCACAAGTTCATCAAGCGACTCGTAGCCGAAAATTCTGAGGAGAGTCGGATTCGCCATAAGAATTTTTCCTTCAGGCGAAGTGCGGTAAATACCTATGGTTGCGTTCTCATATAATCCGCGGAAACGGAGTTCGCTTTCTCTTAAAGCCTCTTCCGATTTTTTCCTTTCAGTAATATCCTGTTTTATTGATACGTAATATTTAATCTGCCCCAGGGCATCGTTAATCGGCGTTATGGTCATTTCCTCATTGTACAGAGTCCCGTCCTTCTTCCGGTTCACAATTTCGCCGTGCCATATATTTCCGCTCGTTGCTGTTTCCCACATATACTCATAGATCTGAGAGGGGAACGATTCCGCATTCAGGATCGTCAGCTCTTTCCCCATTAATTCGGGGAGAGTGTAACCGGTTAGAATAGTGAATGCTTTATTGCACCAGACAACTTTGCCGGCTATATCCAGAATTACTATTCCGTTCGCGGCGGCTTCCAGAGCGTGGCTCTGGACTTCAAGCTGATCCTCGACCATTTTTTGTTCGGTAATATCAATTACAAATCCTTCGAGCG
>JBAYWA010000181.1:0-4505 GCA_041674325.1 Melioribacteraceae bacterium
GTATTTACTCCCTCTATATAGAAAAAGAATGCAAGGAGAAACAGCGAAAGATTTTTATAGTTTTTAAGATGCGATATTGTGTTGAAGACACGGTTAATTCCGATCCTGAAAAATGATTCATTACGCACCACATCTCTCCGGTTATCTTTAATAAAGACAAAGAGAGGGATAGCAAATATAAAAAAGACTAACGCGGCTAACGGGAAAGTCTCTTTGATCATACCTGCTCCAATAAAGGGATATACAAGAGCAAGCGTAGCGAGAGAACCCAGGTAGCCCATGGCAAATCCGTATCCGCTGACCCTTCCAAAATTTTTAGGCGCTGTTATTTCAGGTAAGAATGAATCATAAAACACCAGGCCGGCCTCAAAGCCGACATTAGCGATGATAAAAAAAGTGATGCCAAGAAATATCTCTCCCCTGTTGACGAAATAGAGAAGAGAGGTTGAAAGGATACAAGTAAGCGTGAAGAAAAGGAGGAATCTTTTTTTACCCGCCGAGTAATCTGCAATTGCGCCAAGGACAGGTGAAATAAGAGCTGTTAAAAGCATCGAGACGCTCGTGCCGATGCTCCAGTAAAAATCTCCTATTGCCTTACCTTCAACAACAGTCTGCTTGAAGTATACGGCATATAAGAAAGTTACGACTACGATTGAATAGGAGGTATTTGCGAAATCAAAAAGAGTCCAGATAAAAACCCGGAACTTTTCGCCCGATCTATTCTTCTGTGGATTTTTTTGGTAAGGATTCTTCAATAAGTCCTCTACCGCTTTTATTCAGCGTGCCTTCTTTTTTGAGATCGGATAAGATTGCATCGAGAATGCCGTTTATGAATTTTCCGCTGTTTGCGGTAGAATAATCTTTGGCTATATCGATAACTTCATTAATGGAGACTTTTGGGGGGATCTCAGGAAAGTAGTATAACTCCGCAATTCCGATTCTCAGAAGAATCCGGTCGATGAGGGCAATTCTTTCCATCTCCCAGTTTTCAACTCTTTGGCGGATCTGATCATCAAGATCGGGTCTGTGCCCCACTACCCTGTTAATCAGCTGTCTGGCAAAATTTATATCATTTTCGGCACTTACGTCTGATAATATACCGTTAGTCAGCAATGTCAAACCTTCGCCGTTAAATTCATAAGCATAAAGAACTTGCAGAACTTTTTCGCGTATTTCTCTTCTATTCGATTTTTTCATCGGTTTCAGCAAAATTTCAAAAATTTGATGCACAATCTACATGCTTAATATCAAAAAACAAAAGATGTGGCCCGCCTTTTTTAAGTTAAACCTAAAAAAGTCATTTAGCGCCTGAAGAATAAATTTTCCTTATGCCGCCAATACGTGATAACCTCTCCTCCGCAATTTTGTTTGAAGAAACATGGGTAGGTATCTTATGTTCATTCGAAATATTGATAATCCTCTTGAGAATATCATATATGGCTTCCGCCTGTTTCATCGCCCGGTCCTGCCGGTATCCCTCAAGTTCATTAGCGACATTAATAAGTCCGCCGGCGTTAATGACGTAATCGGGAGCATAAAGTATATTTCTATCAACAAGCATTTTGCCGTGTCTGTCCTCATCCTCAAGCTGATTATTAGCCCCTCCAGCAATAATTTTAGCTTTGAATTTTGGGATTGAATTGTCATTAATTACTGCACCAAGTGCGTTTGGTGAAAATATGTCAACATCCAGATCATAGATCTGATCCGGTTTAACAACATGGGCTTTAATAGTTTCTAGAACTTTTTTCACTTTGCTCTCGTCGATATCTGTAATATAGATCTCCGCTCCCTCACTGTAGAGATGCTCGCAAAGATTACGAGCCACATGCCCGGCGCCCTGTACGGCAATTTTTCTTCCCCTTAGCGAGTCGCTGCCCCAGATTGAATTAGCGCAGGCTTTCATCCCCACGAATACGCCGTAAGATGTAACCGGTGAAGGATCGCCGGATCCACCAAGCGCTTTGGAAATCCCCGTTACATATTTTGTTTCCATTTTGACATATTCCATATCGCGCACATCCGTGCCTACATCTTCGGCAGTAATATATCTGCCTCCGAGCCCGTCAATAAATTTTCCGAAAGTTCTGAAGAGCAATTCGTTTTTCTGAGTTGAGGAATCTCCGAAGATGACAGCTTTGCCGCCCCCTAGGTTTAATCCCGCCACAGCCGCCTTATATGTCATTCCCCTGGATAATCTGAGAACATCATTCAGCGCCTGGTCCACCGTCTGGTAATTCCACATTCTGGTACCGCCCAAAGCGGGTCCCAGGGTTGTATCATGAATTGCGATAATAGCTTTCAAACCTGACTCAGCGTTGGAGCAAAACACTACCTGTTCGTGTCCGTATTTTTCCATCATCTTAAATTTTTCCATTACATCTCCGACATATTTTAAAATATCAATTACAGCTAAATAGCAAAAAACCAAAATAAAAGTAAAGCCACACTTTCTCTGGTGCGGTAAAAGATTGTCTTATCAAGCGACATTGAGTACTCCGATGAAACTCCGATAACTTTAACATTAAAAAATTTTGAAATCTCAATTATGCGGGTAAGATGAAACCCGTCCGAGATTACGACTATCGGCTTTACGGTTTTAGAATTCCAATATTCATCGTACAGAAATTTTATCTGAAGCGTGGTTGTGGACGATTCGGTTTCGATACGAAGGTTTTTAATAGGAAGATCAAGATTTCTCAGATATTTATAAGCGGCCTGCGATTCGCTTATTTCGCCGGGCGCATTGCCGCCGGTAAGTATTATCATTTTTATCGACCCCTTTTGATAGAGCCTGAAGGCCTTCCTGATTCTAGCCTCGAAGATCGGGCTGGGTTTACTATTGCTGTAAACCGCCGCGCCGGGAATGCAGCCGAAATCATAAACAGTGTTTCCAATTTTATTATCGTCATAGATGGTGACATTCCAGACGTAAAAAAGGGAGAAGATGAGGAATAATATAATAATCGCGCCAGTTCTGACAAGTGTGCGTATTTCGAACAAGTTTTCCGGACCCAGAATCAATCCCCAGATAAAGAGTAACGAATAAAGAGATATAAGCCCGCCTGATATAAACAATATTCCAACGTATACTTTTTTCATTGGAAAATTCAGGATACTCCCGGCAGGATTTATCAGATTAAATTTGGCCAACAGGATGATAAGCGCGAATGATATTGAAAGGAGGATCTGGAGCGAAAGGAGAAAGATAATTCTTCTGCCGTCAACATTTTTCTTGCCGAACTGAAGGATTACAATTCCGATCAGGAAAAAACCGGTAAGACAGAGGTTTAGGATGTTACCGGCATAATCGAATCTGAATTCATTAACCGGCAGACCGTTCAGATAATATTTAAGATAGAGAAGAACGGCAAGATTAATTATCCCTAAAATCGCGAGAATCAGATAATAAACGGCCGTTTTATTTCGGGTTTTCAATTTCTATCCTGTCCGGCATTATAATTTGGATTTATCAATACATTAATCGACTTCCGGTCCGCGGAGCGAAACAGTGCCGATTCAATTTTAAATATGCTTCGGATATTATCTTCATTCAGAATATCGGATTTTTCACCTTCGAGAAAAATTTTACCTTCTTTCATCAGGGCGACTTTTTTGGAATACAACCCCACCAGGTTAAGGTCATGAGAAACCGTAAGGATAGTGATCTTTTCTTCTTCATTTAATCTCCTCAAGAGATCGAATATCATAACCTGACTTTGAAGATCAAGATGGGCGTTCGGTTCATCCAGCAAAATTAACCCTGCTTTCTGCGCCAGGGCGCGGGCTATAAAGACACGCTGGGCTTCACCGCCGGAAATCTCATTGATCCCCTTCTGTTTAATATGACCTATCTGCATCGTATCTATTGCCTGACTGACGATCTCCAGATCAGTTTGATTCTCGAAGCCCATAAGGCTCAGATAGGGTGTGCGTCCCATCATTACAATCTCGAAAACGGAAAACGGGAAAATGGTGAAATTTTTCTGAGGGACATACGCAATCATCTTAGCCAGTTCTTTTCTGTGAAGTCCTCTTAAATCCGAGCCGTTAATTAAAATTTTCCCCTCAGCCGGAACTGTCAGATTAGCGATCAATTTAAGTAGAGTCGATTTTCCGCATCCATTCGGGCCCAGAAGACTCACAAAGTCGCCGGCAGCTATTTTCCACTCCGGCACACTAAGGCGAAAAGCCGAACTGCCGTTTTCACCTCCGTAGCTGAACTGAAGATTATTTATTTCGATTGTATTCAATGCGGATCTCGTCAATAGCTTAAATTTAGTTCCAGGTAAATCTTCTCTTATCCGGGGAATTGTTCGTTTCGGCTCTTCAAATATAGAGAGAATTCAATTCGATTGGTAAGCAGAAATTCAGAATTATCCGGCGCTACTTGATTATTGAAAAAAATTTACTTCATAATTCAGAGATTGGCGCCGCATTATTTTTGGCAGCCCGGTTCCGCAGAAAGAAAAAGGCCGCACCTATTCCGCAGACGCTTCCGATAA
>JBAYWA010000182.1:0-4504 GCA_041674325.1 Melioribacteraceae bacterium
CGACACATTATCGGTTCTTTACAAATCTTCCCGGTTAGCGCGTGGCGCCGGAGGCGCCAAGGCCGGGAGAATCTCCCCACCCCGACAAAAAATGGACACTTTTACTACTTATATTCTGTTCAGTAAATCTTCCGGCAAATACTACGTAGGTCACACCAACAATATATCCAGACGTTTCGAAGAACACAATTCCGGTCAAAACATCTCAACCAAATCCGGCGCTCCCTGGGATCTGATTTTTACTCAACCATTCTCTTCTAATTCCGATGCCTGCGCTAAAAATCTATTGTCTGATAATTAAATCAATAAGGTCCGGTAACGGCTCCGCCCTGGTCATGAGAAGACCAATACCATCCCGTCTTTCCCGCCGGAGCGACTGCTTCTACAACCCATTTTTCTTTAACTACACTAATATTTCTGGTCCATCCTGTACCGCTGCTGCCGCTGGCAGTTCCTGTTACAGGTGTAGATTGTTTATATACATACCATCTGTATTCCCAATTGCCTTTACCGGATACACTTGGATTTGTCTGAACTCCGTTACTCTGATAATTACCCGGCAATGTCGGAAAATTTCCGCCTACTCTGGTTGAAGTAGTCAAAAAGTCGATAGAAAGTTTCTTTGAAATCATATCTTTAAGCCAGGCTTCACTAACAGTCCCTGTTCCGGTAGCGGAATATGTATTTGTGCTTGAATATTCCCGTGTACCCTGTCCCTGAGTTAAACCGAAATAGGAAGAAGAACCCGCGACTGTTGAAGTAGTACCCTCAACCAAATTTGAAGTTGCCTCATCCGAGAGGACATAAATTGTAAAGTGTGTTACCGGGGCGGAGGCGGTTGTTCCTCCGGCATTTACAGTTGCCGTAAATCCGGAATTGGAATAAACACCTGTTTGTTCATTGAGTTGTAACAGAGGAAATGTCTTTCCTACAGTCTGAGCCGAAGGAAGTGAAAAAGTGATTGTTACCGGCTGCTGAAACTGTGTGCCTGATGGGCCGAACTGGCCGGCTGACTGCACACTAGAATTTGCGGTAAGAGTCGGCTGAGGAACCTGCGCCGCGGGTAAAGCTGCTACAGTTAGCGTAATTGGTGCCGAGACCGCATTCGGCGGCACTGAAACTGTCAAGGGCTGACTTGCCACAGATTGAGTATTAGTGGTGCTTCCAGTTCCTCCCGTAGCTACTGTAACCGGTGAGGATGCAGCCGCAATTTTATTCAGCAAAATATCGGATACCGTTGCAGAGTTAGCGGCTTTATTCAATTCCGCGATCTTTGACTGGAATCCATAACCGTCTTTATTAGCCGATACGCTTAATGTATTTTCGGGCAAATTTGTTGCATCATAAATATACTTGCCACTATTATCTGTTAAGATTGTTGCAAGAATGGTGGCGTCTGCCTTTGCAATTTTTACCGTAGCTCCCGGAATGATTGTCAGATCGGCCGCATTTTTAACATAGCCAGTCAAGACAAGCGGTTGAGCCGCGGGAACAGGAGGATTTGGAGCGGGAAGTTCCGGTCCGACTCTGGAACTTTCGCAGCTGAAAAAGAGCATTGAGAGAATAGTAAAAAGAGAGATAGAAAATGCAGACAATACGGGTCTGGTTCTATTCATTTTCATGTTTCACCTCGTTTCAGATTATTAATTTTTTTGAAAATAGTTCCTGATAAAACTTGGATTCAGTTTTTTATTAAAAACCCCCATCCTGTTACCAGTATTATACCTTAGTCCGATCAATTGATCGGAGTCTGTTTTTACAAGATAGCTCCAAGAGAAATTTTCATCAGTTTTGATTCTGACGAAATCTGGTTTCCAATAGTGCGAAGGAAAGAGCGGAATGATAAGATTTATTCCTCCATTAGAAATCCCGCCTCTGGAGCGAATAGCAAAAAACCCTATTTCAATTTCTCCAAATTCCCGGTTAATGTCAAAACGTACGCTTTCATCTCCCATAAGAAACTTCCCGGCGGTTAAACCGAGGGTTAAATCATACCTCTCTATTCTGTATTCACAGCCAATTGATCCCGTCAATTTAAATGCGTCGTAATAATATAATCGCCGCATGCCCGAAAACGACGCGATGCTTGTTGCACCCAGATTCAAATTAAAACTGATATCTCCGTTACTAATAAATTTCCTTACATCAAGATCAAGACCATACCGGTTTTGGGTAAAGTATCCGGCCGATGCGGAGACAAAAAAATCGTTTTTAAACCGGATTACCTGATTAAGTACAATCAGACCCGGCCGAATGGAATCTTCCCTGTTCCCGAATTCATTAACCAGAGGGATAATAAATTCATAATTAAAATTCATTCCTTTCCACCAACTTGTTTTGACACCCGGGATAATATTAACCTGTGAAATTACCGGCTTCTCATAGGGGCCGAATTCAAATTTCAGCTGAGGTCTAAAGCCGATATCAAATCTAAAGGAGGAAGAATTACTTAATTCCTCATCCTGTAACTCTTTGATAACCGGATCGGTATTGAAATCAATTTTGAGTTTCCGGGAAAATTCTTCACCGCTATTTTTTTTACCGAGATAATCGGCGCAATCGGAGATAAGGATCCCGATCGATATAATCGGAATTTTCCTGTTCTGCGGGAGCAGTATTATTTTCTGTTTTCCAATCAGTTCCGGTATCATTATCCCAATAACCTCACGAATCGCTTCTGCATCAAATCTGAAAACGCGGTTTTCGTATCCGATAATCACCCTCTCCCCGTCAACCTTTACTCGTATATTCTCAAAACCATTCGCCTCCAGTTTTTCAATCAAAATATTTTTCAACGGGGTATCTGATTGGCCTTGAAGAATATTCATGGAGAAAAAAAAGAAGATGAGAAAAATCAGATTCCACTTGAGAGTATTTAATTTATAAACGGGGATCAAAGTTCTTTCGCTATTTTTCAAAAAAGAGAATTCCGCGAGGATCGCATAATATGGCAAAAAAGAAGAGGAAAATTTTCTTCCCACGCTATCTCCCGAATAATATATGAATTGAATCGTTTAATCTCAAACAGAATAAATAATTCGAATAATCCATCCCGGTCATCAAAATTTCCGCCGTAAATAAAGAATCGTTTCTATTTTTTGTATAAATTTGTACAACATAAAGGAGAGAGCCATGGCAGCCAATCATTCATTTGATATAATATCAGAGATCGATTTTCAGGAAGTGGATAACGCGATGAACCAGGCAATCAAAGAGATATCCCAGCGTTTTGATCTTAAAGATTCTCATACCGAAATCATTCTCAATAAGAAAGAGAAGCAGATATCGCTCAACACAAAGGACGATTATTCCCGCAAGCAATCGATCGACATTCTTCAATCGAAATTTCTTAAGAGGGGAATCTCAATTAAAGCGTTAAAATATTCCGAGCCGGAACCGGCAGCGAACGCAAGATTGAAACAGACTATAGATCTGCAGAGCGGAATTTCGAAAGAGAACGCTAAGATTGTGACAAAGTTGATTAAAGAGAGCAAACTAAAGGTGAATTCTCAGATACAGGATGAGCAGATACGCGTTCAGGCGGCCAAAATTGACGACCTGCAGGCAATAATGAAGATAGTTAAGGAAGCCGACCTCGAATTTCCCGTTCAGTTTACCAATTATAAATAATTACCGGGAGAATTTAGAGCCGGTTAATTATAAACATTTCAAAAAATATTTTTTATCCATCCCCTCTCAAAAATCAATTTAAAATAAAAGAAGCTGTCCTTTTGGGACAGCCTCTTTATAAATCACAACAGGTTCAGATTAATTGAAGATATATCTGATTGAGAATTGAATTCTCCATACGTCAGATTCAAAAGCTGTCTGTTCGTATGATTTATTCATCCATTGACCATTAACCTGGCGCAGTCTGTACTGGACTTTTCCTGCTGCGTCAGCCGGAGCGCCGGAGACTGCAAGAAGGGGCTGTGCGTTAACAAGACGCTGTGAAACTCCCCAATCGCTGTTTAACAGATTTCCGAAGTTAATAATATCGGCTCTAAGCTGAAGAGTGTTTCTCTTATCGAATATATTTGTGAAAAATTCCTGAACAATGCTGAAATCCATTCTGAATACCATCGGGAGGAATATTGCGCCGCGTTCTGCATATTTGCCGCGGTTTTCGCTTAAGTACGGATCCTGTTTAATGTACTTATCCCATGCATCGGCCTGTTCAGCACCGGTGAATGTTTTGCCGCCGGAGGTATAGGTCTGGAAGTTCATTTCAGTTTTGTTTCTGTGGATGTAGATCAGATCGTTGCTTGTACCGCCGTCACCGTTAATATCGCCGCTGAATGTATAGCTTGCATTTCCGATTGTGCGGCCTTCCCAGAATAATGACAATGTTGTTGCGCCGAAATTGAAATATTCTTTGCGGTACGAAACCATTGCGAATACTCTGTGTCCCGGTGAGTTTGCCGAGAATCCGACACCAGGATTGTTAGGATCGCCTGCATGCTGATTATTGTTCCAGGAACCGAACGCGATTGAACCGGGATCC
>JBAYWA010000183.1:0-4503 GCA_041674325.1 Melioribacteraceae bacterium
AAGAGACGGCATATATAATGACCAACATGCTTCAGACTGCAATAGATGCCGGTACGGGAGCCTCGGCCCGCGGAAGATTTAATTTCATGCGTCCCGCCGCTGGAAAGACCGGAACAACTCAGGATTATGCTGATGCATGGTATGTAGGCTATACTCCGCAGATAGCGGCTGGTGTCTGGGTAGGTTTCAACGATCAGCGTGTTTCCTTCACGGGCGAATACGGACAGGGAGCGCGTGCGGCATTGCCGATCTGGGCGATTTTTATGCACGACGTATATGAACAGATGAAACTGCCGCTTGTGGATTTTGAACCCCCGACAAGCGGAAATGTAGTGCCGGTTGCTTTCTGCAGAGAATCGATTTTAGAAAACGGGGACCCGAAATTATATTCGCCCGACTGCAGGACTGGGAAAATTGTTGATATTATAAATGTGAAAGATATGCCGGGAAATTTTGATTCGTTCCAGGATAACAGTATGAGATATATTGACCGTTTTCAATACAGGGATACATCTTATAATCAGTCAAAAGAACCCCGTTAATTTTTGTTTTAGACCTTTGTGTTGTTTATTTTTGCCTCGCTGGTTTTTTGGGAGAGGTTAAAAGTATGAGGTAAGGTTTATAAATGCCCGGATGGCGGAACCTGCCGGCAGGCAGGTTGGTAGACGCAAAAGAAGAAATCGAAATGTACAACGTTTATGCAATCAAGAGCCTGGCAAGAAATTATGTGTATGTTGGATTGACTGATAATCTGGTTGAAAGGCTCAAAAGACATAATTCTGGCGGGAATAAGACAATGGCACCATACGCCCCATTTGAACTTATTTTTCAGGAAGAATGTGCGAATAGGAAATCAGCAAGACTTAGAGAAAAATATTTAAAATCAGGAATTGGTAAAGAGTTCTTAAAAAGTATTTGTAATTAATGCCCGGATGGCGGAATTGGTAGACGCGCTAGCTTCAGGAGCTAGTTGTCGCAAGGCAGTGCAGGTTCGAGTCCTGTTCCGGGCACAAAATAGAAGAGCAGATAAATTCACTTTATCCGCTTTTTTTAATTCCGGCAGGTCTTGCCCGCCCCGGGCGGGTCCTTTTCCGGGCACAAATTTACTCTCAGCATAAAGAAGGAGATTCAGATAAATCGTCCTTCCCATCACCCTAGCTTAAACATACTGAAGAGGTGAAAAATTTCAATCGAATCTTCATATGCGGAAGCAGTTCGTTTTGCTAATTCCCACTACGAAAATTTCCCCGTCGCTTCAATCCTGTTGCCAAAACATCTAAGAAAGCACGTAGCGGTTGTTTATCAATTCGCACGGCAGGCTGACGATATAGCTGACGAAGCAGGAGTGAGTGAAGAATCAAGAGTTAAGAGTTTAAATGAGTATGAGATTTCGTTGGAAAATTGTCTCGCTCGTAAATATGAAAATGAGTTCTGGGAGGCATTGAATCATACAATAAATGAATACAATTTGACTTCTAGATATTTTTTTGATCTGCTAAGCGCTTTCAGACAGGATCTTGTTAAGAAACGGTACAGCACGTTCGATGATGTGATTGATTACTGCCGAAGATCCGCAAATCCCGTAGGCCGAATTATACTGGAATTTTTTGATATACGTGATGAAAAATCGATGTTGTATTCGGATTCTATTTGTACGGCTCTGCAATTGACAAATTTTTATCAGGATATATCGGTTGATTTTCAAAAAGGACGGATCTATATACCGATCGACGAGATGGAAAAATTTGGTGTTCCGGAGAATCAGTTTGAGTTAAGAAAAAATAATACTAACTTTGAACAGCTGGTCGGATATCAGGTCGATAGGACAAAACGATTGTTTGAAGTCGGATCGAAGCTCTTAGACAGTCTGCCTAAAGGATTAAAAAGGCAGATAAGGATGACAATGCTCGGCGGCGGGGCAATATTGAGAAAGATCGAAAAATTAAATTATGATCTTTTAAATCAGCGCCCGTCACTTTCGAAATCCGACTTTATTAAAATATTTCTTAAATCTTTTCTGTGAATTATGCGGGATCAATCCAAACAGATAGCGAAGGAGAGCAACAGCAGTTTCTATTATGCTTTCTCTCTGCTTGCCAAGCCGAAGCGGGACGCGATGAATACCGTTTATGCATTCTGCCGGAAGACGGATGATATTGTTGACGAAGGGGATGAGCCGGAAGAGATTAAATTTGAGAGACTCCGCAGATGGAAAAATGAACTGGAAAAGGCGCTTTATAGCCGGTCCGATTCTCATTTTTTCAATAAACTTGCCTCAATAATAAAACAATTTAATATTCCAATCGATCCCTTCTTCGAACTTATTGCCGGTATGGAGATGGACCTGCAGCGGAACCGCTATAAAAATATTGAAGAGCTCGTGCAGTATTGCTACCGGGTTGCTTCAACTGTCGGATTGATGTGCATCGAGATTTTCGGATATAAGAATAAGTCGGCAAAGGAGTATGCCGTAAATCTTGGTCTCGCGATGCAGCTGACGAACATATTAAGAGATGTAAGAAAAGATTCCGAGCAGGGGAGAATATATCTGCCACAGAATGATCTGATAAAATTCAATTACAGCGAAAAGGAGATATTCGACAAGCGCTATAATGAAAATTTTGTCTCACTAATGAAGTTCGAAGCGGCGAGAGCTGAGGAATATTTCATCAAGGCGGATAATTGTATTGATTTTGAAGATAAACCCTCACTCTTTCCGGCACGCGCAATGCAGCATATTTATCACCGTCTCCTTACCAAATTAGAGAGCGAGAATTATGATGTGTTCAATAAAAAGATCCGGGTCGGTACGGTGGAGAAAGCCGCAATTTCTGTCGGAGTCTGGGCTAAATACAGCTTAGTTTATTGATGAAACGCGCTATCGTAATCGGCGGCGGATTTTCCGGTCTTTCCGCTTCTGTATACCTTGCAGAAAATAATTTCGAAGTGACTCTCCTGGAAGCATCTCCAAAACTGGGAGGACGCGCATATTCGATAACCGGCAATCCCGGAATCGGCACTTATGATAACGGGCAGCATATTCTTATGGGGTGCTACGATGAAACTATCGCATTCCTTAAAAAAATTAATTCTTATGAAAAGCTGAATATTCAAAAATCCCTCTCTATTCCTTTCGTAAAATCTGGCGGTGAAATCTTGACTCTCTCGGCCGGTAAATATCTATATCCTTTTAATTTATTGTCGGGTATTCTGAACTACAAAGCCCTCTCGCTTAAAGAGAGATTCAAAGTAATCGATTTTTTTCTCGATCTGGTGTGCTGTTATTCATGCGATCTTAAAGAGAAGTCGGTTAGGCAATGGCTCGAGTGTAAGAAGCAGAGTGATAATTCGATCAGATCTTTGTGGGAAATACTTGTAGTCGGAACTCTGAATACCACAATTGACAAGGCATCGGCAGAAACTTTCAGCGAGATCCTCAAGACGATTTTTTTGACAGGGAATAGTTCCGCGACTGTAATTTTACCTGCGGTCGGTTTAACCCGGCTCTATTGTGATGATGCGGCGGAATTCATAAAGAATCGCGGCGGAAAAATTCATCTCTCGGAGAAGGCGGTCGGGATTGAAACGGACGGAAATAGATTGACAAAACTGATTACGGAAAAGTGTCAATATGAAGAATTTGATTCCGTTGTATTCGCGATACCGGCTTACGCTTTGGAAAAATTAGTATGGAATCCGGGCCGGAAACTTGCCGTCCCTCAATTCAATTATTCTCCGATTGTCAATGTTCATTTGTGGCTGAGGGAAAATCCATTTAAGGAGGAATTTTACGGGCTAATCGGTTCTAAGATCCATTGGGTTTTCAATCATGGCCGGCATATAACGCTGATGACCAGTTCTGCAGATTTTCTGGTCGGTGATAGTGCTGAAAAAATAGTTGAAAATTTTGTTTCCGAGTTGGAAAAATATTTCCCTATATTCCGAAAAGAAATTATAAGTGGTTCAAAAGTCATCAAAGAAAAAAGGGCCACATTTATTCCTGATGTTTCATCAAACGAAATGCGAGGTAGTTTAGAGAATTCAATTGAAAAAATGTTTGTAGCTGGAGACTGGACTGATACGGGGTTGCCTTCGACGATTGAGAGCGCAGTATTAAGCGGCAGGTTAGCCGCGCAAGAAGTGATCACTTCTCTGAATTGATTTTCGGGGAAATTTTAAATAAACGAATACTGTAACCAGTAAGGAGGAACAATGTCCGTCCTAAAAGAAAAGCTACGCGAGAAGATCAATGCTGAGCGTCCGAGAACCGATAAGCTGCTTAAAGAATACGGCAACGTAAAAGTAGATGAAGTCACAATCGGTCAAATTATCGGAGGTATGCGCGATATAAAGAGCCTCGTAACAGATATCTCTTATCTGGATCCATTCGAAGGAATCCGTTTCCGCGGATTCACAATTCCCGAAGTATTTGAAAAACTTCCTAAGGTAGCCGGAAGTGAAATGCCTTCCGTTGAAGGATTTTTCTACCTGCTTCTCACGGGA
>JBAYWA010000184.1:0-4500 GCA_041674325.1 Melioribacteraceae bacterium
ATGGATTGTATGGATTGCCATAATCGTCCTTCTCATAATTATCAGCCGCCCACTTTTTTTATAAATAACGCCCTTGCCTCCGGAGCTATTCCAAAAGAACTTCCCTGGATTAAAGCCAGGGCTCTGGAAATTGTTGATAAACAGTTCTCTACTACCGATACCGCTATGATTGCAATCCGGGACGGGATACACAATTATTACAAGGAAAATTATTCCGACATCTATTCAAATAAAAAATACCTAATTGATAAAGCTGTGGCAGGCATTCAGGCGGCATTTAAGAAAAATATCTTTCCCGAGATGAAAGTCCGCTGGAATGTCTATCCAAATAATATCGGGCATATGGAATTTATGGGATGTTTCCGCTGCCATAATGATAATCATTCAACAGATCAGGGCAGAATAATAAAGAAGGATTGCAACCAGTGCCACTATATCAATGCGCAGGGTCCGCCGGATAAACTTGAGGTTTCAACGATGAATTCATTCCTGACATTCAAACATCCCGATGCGGAGAGCGGAGATGCGTGGAAAGAGATGAAATGTGTCGATTGCCATACCGGGGTAAATCCATAATTATTTCTTATGCTGATTTGTTCCGGCATCCGTAAATGAATAATTAATGGATGCCGGAGCAAAAATGGCAATATATAAGCGCTTATTATAATCCTCCAAGTCGAATAAAATCCTTTTCTTTTATATATTTAATCCGAAATTAAACTCAGTTCAGCTTCTAATGATTGAAATAGTAAATCTTCACAAAAGCTTTGGTTCAAATCATGTCCTCCGGGGATGCAGTCTCGATATTAAAAAAGGGGAATCGCTAGCGATAATCGGAAGAAGCGGATGCGGAAAAAGCGTGCTGCTGAAGCATATTGTGGGATTGCTTTCCCCGGACGAAGGGTGCGTAAAATTCGACGGGAAAATTATTTCCGATATGGAACGGATGGAACTCTATGATGTAAGGCGTAAATTCGGATTTCTTTTTCAGGGAGCGGCTCTCTTTGATTCTATGACGGTCGAGGAAAACGTATCACTCGCTCTCGTTGAAAACGAAAAGCGGACACCAGTTAAAGAGATACGTGAAATTGTGGCGGAGAAACTTGATCTGGTGGGATTACCCGGAATCCAGGAATTGAAACCGTCGGAGCTGTCGGGAGGAATGAAAAAGAGAGTTGCCCTTGCCCGCGCGCTCGTAACAAATCCGGAATATATTCTCTACGATGAGCCGACAACGGGTCTGGACCCCGTGATGTCTGATGCCATCGACGATCTGATAAAATCTCTCAACGAAAAACTAAATGTAACTTCGATTATAGTTACCCACGATATGTTCAGCGTGAAGAATACAGCAGAAAAAATTGCGATGATGCACGAAGGAAAAATATATTTTTCCGGAACCCCGAATCAGGTCCTTGAAAGTTCAGATCCGGTCATTCAAAAATTTATCCAGAGAACGGGATTCTGATGGCGAAGAACAGAATAAAATATATTTGTTCTAATTGCGGGCATGAAGAATTGCGTTGGCTTGGCAAATGCCCGTCGTGCGACAGCTGGAATTCGTTCAGCGAAGAACTGATTGAAGAGAAGAAATCGGCGAAGAAGAAATTCAGCGGCGAGTCTTCTATAACAAAACTTAATTCGGCTGCTCACCAGAATGAAGTAAGGATAAAGACAAATATTGAAGAGTTCGACAGAGTCCTCGGCGATGGTTTAATGCCGGGATCGGTTGTCCTGATAGGGGGCGATCCGGGAATAGGCAAATCAACTCTTGTAATGCAGGCGGCATCCAAAATTAACGGTGAAGTCCTGTACGTAACCGGAGAGGAATCGGCCAATCAGATAATTCTCCGGGCTAAAAGGTTAAAAGTAGACTCTGAGAAAATTTCGGTAATGACCGAAACGGATCTGGATATTATACTTAACGCGATTGAAAAGCATGCGCCGGATGTTGTGATTGTAGATTCCATCCAGACAACATATAAATCCGATTTCGATAATGCCCCGGGTACGGTTACACAGATTAGAGAATGTACTGCCGAACTGATGCAGCTCGCAAAGAAAAAACATTGCGCGATAATAATTGTAGGCCACGTTACTAAAGAAGGCGCTATAGCCGGACCAAAAGTTTTGGAGCATATAGTTGATACGGTGCTTCAGTTCGAAGGGGAGCGGAGTTACTCGTACAGAATATTGAGAGCTCAGAAGAACCGTTTTGGAAGCACCAATGAGATCGGGATTTTTGAAATGCACGATGACGGTCTGCGAGAAGTAAAAAATCCCAGCGAAATATTTTTGAGTGAACGCGAAAAAGAAATTACCGGCTCTGTAGTGACCGCGAGCATCGAAGGAACTAGACCCATACTTCTCGAAGTGCAGGCATTGGTCACCCCCTCATCATATGGCAATCCTCAGCGCGTTGCAACCGGATTCGATTACCGGCGTCTTTCCATACTTCTTGCTGTACTGGAAAAGAGAGCAGGTTTGCGACTATCGGCGCAAAATGTTTTCCTTAATATTGCCGGCGGAATCCGGATAGATGAACCCGCAGTTGATCTCGCGGTCTGCTGCGCAATCGCCTCTAATTTTTCAGATAAATTTGCCGACAATAACACTGTCGTAATTGGCGAAGTTGGATTGGGAGGCGAGGTGAGAAGTATCAGTAATATTGATAAACGGATTCAGGAAGCGGCCAAGCTCGGATTCAAAAAAATCATCATCCCTTCCAATAATTTTAAATCTGTGAAAAATAAGAGCGCAATGGAAGTCGTTCCGGTGGAAAACATTCTGACCGCAATCAAAAACGTACTTAAATAAATATTCGTCCGGTAATGAAACTATTGCCCGGACATCCATTTGTTAAAGAATATTTTTGAACTTTTCGATTCCCGGAGTGTTTAGTAGTTAAAAAGGGAAAAAATGTCTTTAAGAATTTCAATCATATTAAGCTCTGTCCGTGAAAAAAGCCAGGGGATAATAGCAGCCGAATTTATTAAGAATAAATGTGCTGAACGCGGATTAGATGCGACCATCATCGATCCGAAAGAATATAAGCTTCCACTTCTTGACAGGATGTATAAGGAATATCCAAAAGGCTCAGCTCCTGAATTGCTTGAAAAACTTCATACTATAATTTCGGACTCGGATGGGTATTTAATAATTACCGGAGAGTATAACCATACACTGCCTCCCGCATTGACAAATCTGATGAATTATTTCAGGGAAGAATATTTTTTTAAACCCGCATCAATTGCAAGCTACAGCGGCGGACCGATAATGGGTATGCGCTCTGCAGTTCAGGCCAGAATATTTCTTGGAGAACTCGGCCTTGTTACACCCAGGATAATGTTCGGAATTCCCGGAATACATTCCGCATTTAATAAGGAAGGGGAGCCGGAAGATCAATCATTTCATCCCAAAATAAAGAAATTTTTAGATGAATTTGAGTGGTATTTAAATGCATTGAAATCGGCCAGGGAAAAGGGTCTTCCTTATTAATTGAAAAAGCTCTTTACTTATTTCCGGGGTTACTGAATGAATATTGACCGGGCAGCTTCTTATCCGGAATGGTTGAGTCATAAAGATAAATATCGAATTTTGTAAAGTGATTGACTGGAAGAAATGAAGAAGAAAATTATCCTCCCCCTCAGAATAATAATAGGCGCTCTCTTTTTGTTCTCTGCATATTCGAAATTAATCGGTCCCGGTTTAATAGAGATAATTTTAGTTGACCATGGAATATCGAGCTCGCGTGAAACTGCCGCAATTCTTGTGAGAGTAGTAATAGGATTTGAGTTTGCGCTTGGCCTTCTGTTTTTTCAACCCTATTCGATAAAAAAAATAGTCGCACCGGTCTCGTTTCTTTTTCTCTCTGCATTCACAGTATATCTGAGCTATACGGCGTTTGTTCTAAAGGATATGCAGAACTGCGGATGCTTCGGAGAAATGATTAGAATGTCTCCGGTGGAATCTATAATTAAAAATGTAATAATGATGGTAATTGTTTCTCTTCTTTTCAAGTGGGGCGAAGAGAAGAAAAACAAATTTATAGTTCCGGGCGTAATGATACTTTCGATTGCTTCTGTATTTATTGCCAGCCCCCCGGAATTTCAGAGGGACTTAAAATTTACTCAGTACACGGATTTTACGGGCATCGGCAGGGTTGATCTCTCTTCAGGCGATAAGCTCATTGCGGTTTTCAACACAGAATGCGAGCATTGCCGGCAGCTTGCTTACGAGCTTGGCCAAATGAAGAGATCCGGGAAAAAATACCCGGAACTATTTGCTTTGATGTTTAAGGAAGGAGGTGTGACAGCCGATTCATTCAGAACCGTTACAAATTCAGATATACCGTATAAGATGATTGAAATGAACGATTTTTTAAATCTCATCGGGCAATCTCCGCCCCGAATCTATTGGCTCAAAGAGGGGAAAATAAAAGAGATCTGGGATAACGATTTTCAGCGGAATATCATAAAATATTTTCCTTCCGAATAAACA
>JBAYWA010000185.1:0-4479 GCA_041674325.1 Melioribacteraceae bacterium
ATCCGTTCGGAGTTGATATCTGCTCGGGAATTAGAACAGGCGGAAAATTGGACGAGGAAAAATTGAAATCGTTTTTTGATAATGTGACAGCAAATAAAAGATGAAAGAAGATCTTTCAAATAAAAAAATATTGAAATTCTGGCTGCCGCTGTCCGCTACGTGGCTTATGATGTCTGTTGAAGGACCGTTTCTGACCGCTCTTGTAGCGCGAATGGCTGATCCCGAATTTAATCTTGCGGCGTACGGCGTTGCGTTTGCATTGGCATTGATAATTGAATCACCAGTGATTATGATGATGAGCGCGTCGATAGCGCTTGTGCACGATGACTTTTCGTTCATTAAACTCAGAAATTTTGTTTACATCGTGAATATCCTTATTACAGCTTGTATGGTTGTACTCATAATTCCATCCGTGTTTTATCTTTTTACAATCGATCTGATGAATCTTCCCCGCGAAGTTGCCGAACTGACGCACAAGGCGGTTGTAATATTACTGCCGTGGCCGGCTGCTATTGGGTACAGAAGATTTTATCAGGGAATTATGATAAGCAGCAATGCGACGCGCAGAGTTGCGTATGGAACGGTTATCCGGATGGGCTCGATGTTTTTAGTCGCCGTTTTAGCCCTCTCATTTTTCGAACTAGCTGGAGTCGTTGTAGGGGCATCTGCTCTTACAGCGGGTGTAATTATGGAAGCTCTTGCGAGCAGAATAATGGCAATTAAATTTGTGAAAAAAATAAGAGAAATCGGAATAAAAACAGAATTGCCACGACTCACCTATCCTGAAATTCTCAAATTTTACTATCCGCTTGCGTTAACCTCATTTATCTCGCTCGGAGTACATCCGGTAGTAACTTTTTTTATGGGACAAGGCAGAATGCCTTTGGAATCGCTAGCGGTTTTGCCGGTACTCAATTCATTAGTATTCTTCTTCAGGAGTTTTGGTTTATCTTATCAGGAAGTGGGGATTGCCCTGATGGGGGACAATAAGAATTATTCCAAGTTGAAAAATTTCGCGGTTGTAATGGCCGTTTCAGTTGTAGCGGGACTCGGATTAATCTCTTTTACTCCCCTCGCTGAAATATGGTTTAGTGACATTGCGGGACTTTCTCCGGAATTGTCACGGTTTTCTATATTTCCTCTGATGATTTATACGATCTTTCCGGCTACTACAGTTTGGATCAGCTTTCAGCGGGCAATTCTTGTTTACTCAAGAAATACAGGACCTATCACATTCGCGACAATAATGGAGGTTGCCGGTATTACACTTACACTCCTTATAACCATTAAATTTTTCTCTCTAATAGGAGTTGTCGCGGCGGTAATAGCTTTTCTTGTCGGAAGAATGGCTGCAATTATCTATCTGATTCCCTCATTCAAAAGAGAGATTAGGAAGAACGCGGAGTTGTCGAGTTAAATATTGCCGGAGGGAAGTTCTTATCAGATCAAAATATTATTTTGAGATTAATTTAAAGCCGGTTCCGTGAACGTTAATTATTTCGATCGATTTATCGTTCTTAAGATAATTTCGAAGCTTGGTAATATATACGTCCATGCTTCTGCCGGTAAAATAACTTTCATCTTTCCAGATTCTGATCAACGCTTCCGACCGTTCCAGTACCCGGTTTTTATTCAGGCAAAGGAGGCGCAGAAGATCGCTCTCTTTTTGAGTAAGCTTCTGTTCATTCCCATCGTGGCAGAGAACCCTCTTGTTAAAATCAAAATCATAATCGCCGATTTTAAATTCGTTGAGGTCTTCGTCTACCTTCACAGTTTTAACGCGTCTCATAACAGCATTTATGCGAAGAATGAGTTCTTCCATGCTGAAGGGTTTTGTGATATAATCATCTGCTCCTATTTTAAATCCTTCAATTTTATCATCAAGCATCGATTTAGCGGTTACGAAAAGGATGGGTACTTCTTTGTCTATCATTCTGATCTTCTTTGCTAGAGTAAAGCCGTCCATTTTAGGCATCATAACATCTATGAGGCAGATATCAAATTTATTGCTCTTGAATTGGCTGAATCCGTCTTCACCGTTCAGAGCCTGAGTTACTCCGAATTTTTTCACGGTCAGATATTCGGCAAGAATTGTTCCGAGGTTTGCATCATCTTCAACTAAAAGAAGTTTAATTTTCTCTCTCATTGATTCTTCTCTAATGGAAAGATCAATTCAAATTCGCTTCCCTTGCCGGGAGTGCTTTTTACGCAGATGCTTCCGGAGTGCGCTTCCGCAATTTTCTTCGCGTAGCTTAATCCGATTCCAAAGCCGCGCACATTTTGAACATTCCCGCTCTGGACACGATAAAAAGTGTCGAAAATTTTGGAATGAAACTCTTTGGGTATTCCTATTCCGTTGTCTTTTATTTTAATTGCGACAGATCTGTTCACATTGCGCGTTGAAATAGTAATTTCCGGTTTGTTCTCATTATACTTGACTGCGTTATCAAGCAGATTGGCAATAATGTTTGTCACATGAAAATCATCGCAATTCACAAACGACGGCGAGGCATCTAACTGAAAAATTATCTTTCCCTCTTTGGATTTAAGAACCTCATCATACATCATCGAAGCGGACCGGATAACGTCGTGAATATCTATCACCTCACGGTTCAGCTGAAATTCGCTCTTCTCCATAGCGGCTGTATTTAGAAGAGTTTCCACCATTATTTTCAGTCTCTCGTTCTCCTCTTTTATTATTTTCGAGTAGCGCATTACAGAATCTTTTTCCATGGTAAGAGTCGGCTCATTTAAAGCCTCGCAGGCCAGTGAAATTGTTGAGATCGGAGTCTTGAACTCGTGCGTGATGTTGTTGATAAGATCATTTTTAACGCTTGTGATTTTTTTCTGGCGGAGCAGTAATCTGATGGTATTATAAAAAACCCCGGCGATCAGAAAGATCAGCGCCACCGAGAGGACCATCATTCCGGAAATCGAGCTTAAAACCTGCCTCTGTTCATCTGGGAAATAAACCACAAGCTCATTCCTGTCCAGGAACATCTCCGCAGGATAAAGAAGTGTCCTGAGTCGGGATTTTCTTATCTCAGTAGTATCTGCCCCCTTTTTCAAAAGAGTGAAGCTGTTGCTTCGGGTCTTATAAACGCCGAAATAAAATTCACTGCTGAAGACACGTGATTTGAACTCCTGAGTAAGGAGTTTATTGAGCTGATTTGAAGAGATCCGTTCCTCTATTTTTTTCTGAGTATTCACTTCAACCATTTCTGTTACTACTTTCTGAATAAGAGATTCCCTGTTTCTAACTATAGTATCGAAATCGGATCTCCAGACATATCTCGGCATATTCGATCTACGGTCCGGGGAATATGCGAATACTCTTAATTGAACTCCTCTTTTTGTGGAGTCGAAATCATTTTTGGGATTTATCCTGTACGGCGCCTCATCGGTGAATATTTTTACCATTTTGGATGCGGATACACTGTCATCTATGAAAATGGCGGAATCTTTCCCGCCGAGAGGGTTTTTCCCCCCGCTTTGCCAGATGTTTGCTATAACAGTTTTAGCCGCTTCCTCTCTCTCGATCCGGTCGACGACCCTCAGAAGAGAATGAAATACATTTCTCCGAAATCGGTCCCTCTCGACTTTTATTAAATTCGAGATCCAGTAAAGCTGAATTGCCAGTAGACCAATGACGGCAAGAGTCATCAGGACGACGATAAATTTAATTTTTTTCTCTTTCATGGATATAAATTTAGGTGAATCTTCTCCTTATTTCTTCCCTTTAACAATTTTTAACATATTTATCGGGCTCTTTTCCCAGTTTCGGCTGTAACACTCCATATCTTTCTAACCAAAAATCAAAATAGGAGAAACAAGATGAAACTTCTACATACCGGCAAATCAAAATTTTTATTGTTAATGGCCTTTCTGTTTCTGGGAATCTTCTCGATGACTCTTCTCGCTCAGAGTGAAGAAGATTCAAAATTTGATCAGCTTAAAGGGAAAGTTGAAAAAATTACAGTGAAAGTCGATGGCAAGGATGTTGTGTTCGAGGGAAAGGATGCCGACAAATTAGCCGATCGTCTGAAATCAGAGAAAAAAATTAGAGTTTTCTCACACGGCGAACTTGACGTCGAGGATGGTAGAGTCATGATATTTAAATCAAAAAACGGGGAAGGAAATTTTGATTTCAAACGTGACGGCGTAAAAAAGGAAGTAAAGGTTGAAGATAAAGACGGGAAAAAATTAATAACGGTAACAACAACGAAAGACGGAAAAGAAGAAACAAAAACTTATGAAGGGGAAGAGGCGGAAAAGTTTTTAAAAGAAGAGAAAGGGATGAAAAATATCTCAGTGGTTGTTACTGACGGCGAGGGCCTCGCTAAGGAAAACGTTGTATACTTTACCAAAAAGTTAAAAGGCGGAAGAATGGGAATGCGCTCTAATTGCTGCTGCGGAAACGGATGCGGAATGGGAAATGCCCCGATGCATGGAAATATGAAACATAAAATGTTGCTGAAA
>JBAYWA010000186.1:0-4462 GCA_041674325.1 Melioribacteraceae bacterium
AAAAGATGTCAATCAATCCGAGAAAAATTTTGAATATACCTGTCCCTCAGATTAAAGAGGGGGAGGAAGTTAATCTTACCATTTTTGATCCGGATCTGATCTGGACGGTTGATATCACCCAGTTCAAATCAAAAGCTAAAAATTCACCTTTCGATAAACGGCTTATGACAGGCAAATCATTGGCGGTTATCAACAAGAAAAAGATGTTCTACCAGGATCAGTTCCGTCAGATCTGAGTTACACAAAATTATTCAGGGCTGTTCAGTTAAAGATACAGCCCTGAATCTTCTCTCACTATTTCACCTCTCTTTCATCTTAAAATACCCTCAAAATGAACAAAAAAGAAGATTACTCCGTCTATTAGAGTGTAGAAATCGATTGGCACCCCGATTGATTAATATATAGCAGAAATTTACGGAGGACGTCATGAAAACATTAAAAACACTTTTACTTTTAACTTCGCTTGCAGGCCTTATCATTCTCACGGGCTGCGATAATATGAACGAATATTATGATGACAGACCCCCCTTGCCGCCTGAAAATGTCTACTCTGTAACGGGCGACAATCGTGTGGATATCTTCTGGGATTACAACAGGGAGAGCGACGTAGCGGGTTATAATGTATATTATTCGTACACATACGACGGCAAGTACACTCTGATAGGCCACACTCAGAATAATTCATATGTAGATTACGATGCGAAGAACGGAGTAACTTACTTTTATGCCGTAGCGGCATATGATTATGACCTTAACGAGAGTGAATTAAGCAGGGATGAAGTTTATGATACGCCCAGACCCGAGGGATTCAATCAGACCATAAATGACTACACGCGGTTTCCGGATAATTCGGGTTATGATTTCAGCAGATATCTCGTGCTTCCTTTCGATGATCAGTACACGGATCTCTTCTTTGAAAATCATAACGGCACATTTTATCTGAATGTATGGGATGACAGCGATATACAGGACCTTGGCGCAACAAATGATATATGGGATATAAGCTACGCTCCTTCCGGCGGATGGGTTCCGCTAAAGCAGGGTGAAAATATAAAATACGCCGAGGCAATAGTTGGACATACTTATGTAGTATGGACATGGGATAATCATTTTGCCAAAGTCAGAATTAAAAATATTACAAACGAACGGATAGTTTTTGACTGGGCATATCAACTGGTAGAAGGAAACAGGGAATTGAAGAGAGGAAATATCTCAACGGAACGCAATGCTGTTCCCAAGACGGTTATCAAAAATTACTGACAATAAGACAATAATCATTTTTAATGAAAAGCATACCGCTCAGGTATGCTTTTTTATTTCTTTTATTTATTTTGCTTATGAACTAATGCTGAAAAAATGAAATGAATCTTCAAAAGAGTTATAAATTTATATTGTTTCTCTCCCTGCTCGCGGCAATATTATTGTATAGTTCGCATTCGTTCGCGCAGGAATCGAAAGGGAAAGAGGCTCATAAAATTTTCCTCAGGATAGAAGAGGGACTCAACTCTTCCGCGGTGGATAAATTTTCCAGTTATTTCAGCGACAGAAATTATCTAAGCCTGGCAGATGGAACCGCGGGCTATTACAGCGCCAATCAGTCATATTACGTTATTAAGGATTTCCTGAGCGTATATCTAAGCAGTTCATTCAAAATGATGAATATAGTGCCGGAATCATCGACGCCTTTTGCCTCCGGGATATTAAAATATAATAACAAGGGAATAAGGGGAACGGCCATGGTATTTATCTCTCTCCAGATGATCGAAGGCCAATGGCGCATATCACAGATCACTATAAATTAGAATGGCGGCAACAATTTCAAATCGGAATAAAAAATATCTCCGGCTGATTTTATTAATCTTCTCCCTCATCATCCTCTCCGGAATACTTTCTCCATTATTGACCGAAAAAGAAAAAAACGACTGGGACAAAACGGTAATTGATAAGATCGATTACGCCTCTTCCGCTATTGAACAGACATTCAGCGTAAAAACTGACCGGCTGATTGCCGCCGCCCGCGATTTGAAAATTGATCTCCGTTCCCTTTCTTCGAAAGGATCCGCCGGAAGAACTCAGTTATTCCTTCTTCTTAACAATGAGAAGTATTCCGATTATTCGATTCAGATTTATGATTCTTCGGCTAAAATGACCGCATGGAACTCGGAACCGGTTATGGAAAATGCTGAGCCGGTAAAATTAAAATCCCTTACCGGTCAATCATTTTTCGTAAGCTCAAAACTTATAACTTCCCTCGCATTAACAGATACGCTCAAAACACCGGATGCTGAATTCACTTTAGTTATCGGCATCGGGGTTCAGAAACATTATTCACTCTCTCAGAAATCCGGCGAAATCAATACCGCCGATTCGCTCTCCGCGTTATTGCATACTAAGATAGATATCAGCTATTCGGATTCGGCTCCGGTTTCAAGGGACGGAAGAAAATATTCTTTCTCAATCCTTAACAATTTTAAGAATAAGATAGGAGTAGCGACATTTGATAAACCTTCGCTCGAAGTTGAGATAAGCCTTATCCTGAAGAAGATATTATTGGTTCAGAATTCTCTCTTTCTTATTTTGTTCATAATTGCCGGACTGTGGCTTCGCTTCTATATCTCCCGATTTGAAAGAAGAGTATACCGGTTTGCGGGTTTTGCCGGCTTACTGCTGGCATTCCGGTATCTTCTGTTTCTGTTTGAGATTCCTTCTTCGTTTTTTCACGGCTCAATAAATGATCCGTCAAATTTTTCCTCGGTCTTCGCGTTCGGACTGGTGCGTTCTCCTCTCGAATTCCTGATTACCATATTATTCCTTCTGATAATTGTGCTATCGGGATATAGTTATACATTGGATTATTTAGCCGGGATGAAGGGAAAAACAAATCAGTCGCGCGTCAAATCCGCGTCGATAGTCATTATACTTGTTTTCATCTATCTTCTATCGCTCAGGGGACTGGGCGCGGCGATACGAAGCGTTATTTTTGATTCCACAATCCGTTATTTCAAGGAATTCGCGCTGATCCCCTCGCCTCCGATTCTCCTGATGAATTTCAATATTCTGGTGCTTGGCTTTTGCTCTATCCTGTTCTCCGTAATTATTCTACTCTATATCTGCCATCAGTTTAATTTATACGATAAAAAAAACTTCCTCAGGAATATCTTTCTTCTGTTTATTGTTTTTCAGGTTTCAGGCGGATTATTCGACGCGTTTCAGAGAGAGCCGCAGGGAACAGCCCTGATAAGAATAATTTATATAACTATTACATTCGTACTCCTCTATCTCGTTTCCTCAACCGAAAAGAAAAAGGGATTTATCTTTGTTTTCTACGCGTTTGCCGCGTCAATAGTAACTGTCATACTGCTGACTTATTATAATTCCAGAATTGAGAGAGAATCTTTAAAAACCACCGCGCATGAATTGACAAGGACCAATGCGGAACTGGTCGAGTTTATGGTTTTTCAGACACTCGCGCAGATTCAGCAGAATGAGAAGACCGTCAATTCGTTTTATGAGAATAAAAATCTTTCCTCCGATGCTTTTATACTCTGGACTGAGAGCCAGCTTTACCGCGAGGGGATTCCGTCGGCTGTAAATTTCTACGATTTGAACAAAAAATTTGCCGGCGGGTATCAGACGGGAAGAATAGTTCCATTCGGAACAATTCAGGAGCGACTTGCCGGAATGCCGGACAGTCTAAAAATATTCAGAGAGGCCGATCTTTACGGGGACAAAATAAATATCACCGGTATTGCTCCGGTAAAAGAGGCTGAAGAGACAATAGGGTATGCGGTTGTCTCAGCGGTTTATGATGAGAATTTCCTGAGCGATGAAACTCTGCCGAAGATCTTTACACGCCAGAGGGGAGGAATCTCCTCGGCTGTTGATTTTACCAAATTGAAAATATTCAACTTTCAGAACGGCCGGCTTGTCCATTCTTACGGCGATGCGAATCTTTCTCCCGAAGCTCAGGATAGCATTCTTAATGCCGCATTCTCTTCATATTCGGAATCGTGGATGAATATGGAGATTAATAACGAGGATAACCTGTTCTACATTCTAAAAATCGATTCACCCGGAAAAGAGAGAATCCTTGCGGTCGCGCTGGAGGAAAAGAAATTCTCGTGGAATCTGTCGGACTTCTTTAAAGTGTTTTTTGTACATACAATCATAATTTTTTTGCTGATTATAATTTTTGCCGCGGCCGGATTTAAAAAAACAAAATCTGTTCTCGCCTCATACCGGACACGGCTTATAGGCGCGTTCCTGCTGATCTCCCTTCTTCCGCTCATAATCATCGCGCTCTACTTCAGGGAGATTACCGAGGAGAAGAATTTCCAGCTGATTGAAAAAAGACTTAGCGAAATGTCGGACCAGATTGAATTCTATCTCGATCAGTATTCAAACAGTAAATCGCTTGACCCGTTTCTGGTCTGCGAAAAAGCCGCGCTTGACCTTAACATTA
>JBAYWA010000187.1:0-4455 GCA_041674325.1 Melioribacteraceae bacterium
AAGCGCAGCAATTCTTTTCTAATTTATCGGCCTCGGGCCAATTAATGGTTCTTCAGTAAAGGCAATGTTACGAAAATCTCATTCTAATTAGTTATTTTATAAGTACCAATATTTAGTTTTTATAGGAGTAAAAATGAGTCTGGCTGAAAAGATTAACCAGGATTTAAAAGATGCTATGAGGTCAGGCGATAAAATTCGTCTTGAGACTATCAGATCGATCAGAGCGCTTATACTTGAATTTGAAAAAAGCGGGACTGGCAAAGATCTCAATCAGGAAGAGGAATTGAAGATGCTTACCACAGCCGCAAAAAAAAGGAAAGAATCTATTGAGCAGTTCCGGAACGGCGGAAGGAATGAACTGGCAGAAAAAGAAGAAGCCGAATTAAAAATAATTGAGGAATATCTTCCTAAACAACTATCGTTGGACGAGATCGAGTCCGAGATCAGGAAACTTGGACTTGAACTTAACGCAAAGACCAAAGATGATTTTCCTAAGCTCATGCCGGCAGCGGCTAAGATGCTCAAAGGCAAAGCAGATGGAAGAGTTGTAAAGGAGATAGTTGAAAAAATCCTGAGCACCAATTGAATTATCTAGATTACCTAATACTGATTGTAATAATAATCGGCTTCCTCCTCGGTTTTAAAGACGGATTGGTAAGAAAAATTATTGGACTTATAGGTTTGGTCATAGCAGTTGTACTCGCTTTTAAGTTCTCAGGCGACCTCGGGAAATTGATTTCTCCATTTTTTAATAATGACGAATATCTCTCGGGTGTCATTTCTGGTATAGTCATCTTCCTCGTAGTAATTTTGATTGCATCATTGATTAAACGTGTAGTACATCCTTTTGATAAGGTCAACCGGTTCATCAACCAGTTTCTTGGCGGAGTCATTGGAGCAGTTCAAATTACCTTTTTCCTGAGCGCCCTATTTTTATTTCTGAATATTTTCAGCTTCCCCGGAAAACAGGAGAGAAACGGCTCCTTCAGTTACAGTTTTATCCTTGACCTCATTCCCCAATCAATAGATTTTGTGATAGGTAAAAATGCAAAAGCTTCCGATTTTCTTATAAAGTATATCGAGAAAAAAGATGCCGATCCGAATTCACAAATAGACTCTTCCAAGATAAAAAAATGATCTCGCAAGAAGTCCTCGATAAGTTAGAATACCACAAAGTAATTGCTCAAATAGCAAAGTATTGTATTACAGATAACGGTAAAGATTCCGTTCTTAATCTTCTGCCGATGACGGATATCGAACAGATTCTGAAGAAGGGAGGTCAGGTAAATAAAGCCAAGGAGATTCTGATAAGGAATGATTTTCCGCCTATAGAATATCTCCCGGACCTGAATGATCTGCTGTCCAGAAGCAGAATAGTAGGGACTGTTCTTCAGGCCAGACAGATACTCGACATATTGAAATTGGCCGAAACCTCACGAAAACTTTTTTTATTCCTTAAACCTAAAGAGAATGAACACGATAATCTTCAGGAACTCACCGGAATACTTTTTGTTGATAAAGTGTTTGAGCACTTTGTAGGAAAAGTATTTACAGAAAATGGGGAGATACGGGACGACGCAAGCTCAAAATTACGCGAGATTAGAATTGAGATACGGGAGAAGGAATCTTCTCTCAGGAAACAGGTTCAGAAATTATTGAAAAAATTGAGTGACTCTTATCTTGTTCAGGAAGAATATATCACTCAGCGCGACGGACGAATAGTATTACCAGTCAAATCGGAGCATAAAAGACATGTCCGCGGTTTTGTCCATTCGGAATCTTCGACTGGCCAGACTGTTTATATTGAACCTGAAGAGACTCTCGAATTAAATAATGAAATTCTTTCTCTCGGATTCGCTGAGAAACGTGAAATAGAAAAAATTCTTAAAGGACTGACCGAGAGGATTGGCCAGGTTCATTTAGAATTAAGACGGTCATTGGGAGCTATTGCGGAGATAGATTCGCTCTTTGCAAGAGCCAGGTATTCAATCGAAATTATCGGCGCCCAGCCGGAATTCGAGCAGTCCAAACCTTTCAAACTCATTGATGCAAGACACCCGCTTCTTATCAAAAGAATCGGCCGCAATAATACAATGCCAATGGACTTAGTTCTGGACAAGGCTAATGTTGTTTTAATCACAGGCCCTAATGCCGGAGGCAAAACCGTTACATTGAAAACCACGGGACTATTAGTATGCCTCGCCTTGGCCGCAATTCCCATTCCAGCGGATCCTGATACCAATATTCACCTTTTTGAAAAAGTACTAGCGGATATTGGTGATGCGCAATCGATAGAAGACGACCTCAGCACATTCAGTTCACATCTGAAAAACATAAAAAATATAATAGAGGAGTCGGACGGAAAAACTCTAGTAGTCCTCGATGAAATTGGAACCGGTACTGATCCTGCCGAGGGAGCAGCGATTGCGACAGGAATGCTTATTACATTAAGGGACAAAGGCGCAAAAGTTTTAGCTACAACTCATCACGGAAGTCTGAAAATTATAGCAAACCAACTGACAGGATTTCAGAATGCTTCGATGGAATTTGATACTGATCATCTGAAGCCGACTTATAAATTCAATCAGGGAATACCAGGCTCCAGTTACGCTTTTGAGGTTGCAAACCGGATCGGTTTTGACGATAATTTTATTACTCTCGCTAAAGAATACCTTGATACCGATAAGACAAAGATTGAAGATTTCCTTGTTTCGCTTGAAAAAAAATCACAGCATTTGAAAGAACAGCTTAATACGATGGAACGCGAAAATGCAAGGCTTAAAGGACTTACAAATCTTTATCAAGGTAAAATAGGACAGCTTGAACTGCAGAAAAAAGAGATACTCTCCGATGCAAAAGAGAAAGCAGAATTATACCTGCGCGAGGTTAACAAAAAAATAGAAAATGCGGTTAAAAATATAAGGGAGTCTCAGGCCAGTAAAGAAGTGATCAGGGAAGAAAAGAAGAAGATAGAAGAGATTAAAAAGGAGAGTCAGATTATTTTCAAAAAAGAAAAAACTCCTCCTTCGAAAATTGTACAGTTAAAAGTAGGAGACTCAGTAAAGATAAAAGAAACGGATTCTGTGGGAATCATTGAAGAAATTGATAATGTAAAAAATAAGGCCGTGTTGAGAGTCGGTTCCATAAAGATGAAGACTAAATATTCCGATCTCGTTATTACTGAAAGATCGGAAAGCAAGCGAATCCCACACAATAATTACGAGATTGATAATAATGAAATAAGTTACCGGCTGGATTTAAGAGGCAAACGCGCTGAAGAAGCTGAATATGAGATTATCAGATTTTTAGATAATGCTTTTATGACCGGCACTAATAGGGTTGAGATTCTGCACGGCAAGGGAACCGGCGCTCTTAAACAGCTTGTCCAGGGATTATTAAGGAACAATAGTTCAGTTAAAAATTATTATTTTGCCGGTATAGAGTTCGGCGGAGACGGGATAACAATTGTTGAGCTAAAGTAGGCTGCATGATAAAAAAAATATTAATAGCTAACAGAGGTGAGATAGCGCACAGAATTATCAAAGCCTGCCGTGAATTAGGTATTATCTCTGTAGCAATATATTCCGAAGTTGATAAAAATGCCCTTCATGTACGCCGTGCCGATGAAGCTTTTTTAATAGGACCATCCACGGCCAGTGAATCATATCTGAATAAAGAAAAAATAGTTAACCTCGCTAAAAAAATAAATGCCGATGCAATTCATCCAGGTTACGGATTCCTCTCCGAAAATCCTGATTTCATTAAAATGGTTGAGGATTCCGGTATCATTTTTATTGGCCCTTCCTCAAAATCGGTTGAATTGATGGGAGAAAAAACTTCCGCAAGACGTCTTATGAAATTAAACAACGTGCCTATAGTACCAGGCACAACCGAGCCACTCAAAGATAGCGGAGAGGGTAAAAAGATCGCAGCGGGGATCGGCTATCCCGTGATGCTAAAAGCTGCAGCTGGCGGGGGCGGCAAGGGGATGAGGAAAATCGATTCCGACGCTGAGTTTGAAGAAGCATTCGCAAGAGCTAAGAATGAATCGCAGAAAGCTTTCGGGAATGATGCGGTCTATCTTGAAAAGTTTATTGAGCATCCGAAACATATTGAAGTTCAAATTCTTGCTGACAAGTTTGGCAATTATATCCACCTGTTTGAAAGAGAATGTTCGGTACAGCGCAGGCATCAGAAAGTGATAGAAGAGGCCCCTTCCGTTTCGGTTGATGAGTCGACCAGAGAGAAACTGACCGGAGCTGCCGTGAACGCTGCTAAGGCATGCGGATATTACAATGCAGGCACAATTGAATTCCTGATGGATAAGAATAATGATTTTTATTTTCTTGAGATGAATACCAGACTGCAGGTTGAGCACCCTGTAACCGAAATGATCTCCGGAATCGATATTGTTAAACAGCAGATAAGAATAGCATCCGGCGAGAAACTCACTAT
>JBAYWA010000188.1:0-4452 GCA_041674325.1 Melioribacteraceae bacterium
AATTCGGCTTTAAAATTAAAGTCACCCACAGCTCCGTTGAATGAAGCAGGGGCGTTAGCCGGAAGAGGATCAACCTCAATTTTAATTGTATTTGAACGCGCCTGGAATTCAACAGTCTCTGTTTTTCCGAAGAACGAATCGTTGAAGAACTCATCGAATACATCATTACCTGTTCTTTTTTTCTTTACAATAACAGGAACATTCAGTTCGAAAGGGGTAACGAATAGGGTGCCGGTCTTCGACGGGAACAGAGCCACTTGTTTGATTTTTGCTATACGGAACCGTTCTCCTTTAAACATTCCGATCTCAAAATTTATGTTTTGGAGCGGGCCAACTTCCTCCGACCAAAAGCCTTCATATGACGGGAGTTTGGAAATCTGAGGCGAAGCAATGTTAAGCTTCGTATAGAGTTTATAGGTTACAGTAATCTGCTCGCCAAGAAGTGCACGGTTTTTATTTGCCTCTGCAAGAATAAAAACATTTTTGCCTAGCTCTTCTTTTGAATATCCGCCATTACTCTCTTTCTGCTGCTGTGGAGATCCTTTTTCAACTTTCAGCTTCAGCGGCTGAGTAGTAAGTGTTTTTCCATTATACTCAATAGAGGCCGATGAAATTGTGAAATCACCAATTGAAGCGGGCTGAACTATATACGTAAAAGCCATCGACCCCGAAACTTTTCCATTTATAAACTGCATACTGCTTGATTGATTAGGACCGCTCAGAACTTTAAATCCCGTGAATCCCGGTGGCCTAAAATTGCGCAGGCCATTCACATCGCCGCCTTCAAAAGTGAAATAGATCTGGAAACGGTCGTACTGCCCTACTGTTGTTCTATCCACAGTAGCATTAAACTGCTGGGCATTAACTGTAGAGCCGGCAAGAGAATAAACCGAAAATAAAAGAGTGAGGAGATATTTCTTAAAAATCTGACTGATCATGATTTTCTCTTTGATTGATGCGTTTTACTTGAAACCGGATACCTAAAACATCTGCAGATAAAAACTACCAATCTTTATCTGTTGCAACCGGCTTTCCTTTCACCTTGCGCAATTTTTTCTGAGTATCAGTTTCATTATTCTTCAGAGCTTCTAATATACGCTGAGCTTCCTCTTTTGAAATCTGATTCTTTTGTTGCTGCTGTTGCTGCTGCTGATTCTGCTTTTTTTCCTGGTCCTGGTTATTCTGGTCCTGATTCTGCTGCTGGTCTTTCTGCTTATCCTGATTTTTATCTTTGTTCTGCTCTTTCTTATTCTGTTTCTGCTGATCCTGTTTCATCATATTGAGCGCGTAGGAGAGATTGTATTTAGTCTCAAGATCATCCGGATTATTTTTAAGAGCATTTTTATAGGCGCCTATGCTCTCCTGATACTTCTGCTGCTTCAATAATGAATTACCGATATTATGGTAGATCCTTGAGTGAATCGATTTATCATCCGTAAACTGGAGAGAGTTTTTATATGATTGGATCGCCTCATCAAATCGTCCCTGCTTATAATAAGCGTCTCCCAAATTGAAATGACCCTGAAACATTTCGGGATCTTTCTCCAGACTCTTCTTGAATTTGACCTCCGCGTCAGTATAATTTTTAGATTTATAGAGATCAACTCCGTCATTATTCAATTCCCGCCGGCTCTGTGCGCAGATCTCGGGAGCCGCGGCAAAAGCAATTACAATTAATAGAAAAATTCCCTTATTCATTATTTCACCTCGCGTAATTTTTCGAAACGCGCGAGCCATTTTGATTTATTCGATGTTGTAAAAAAATCGATCATAAGAATAATTATTGCCGGTAAGAGGAAATAAAAAAAGCGGTCCTCATATTCGGTAATTCTTTTAGAACCGTATTCCGATTGCTGAATTTTCGACAAATCTTTATAGATGTAATCTAGTTCATCCTCGGTATTGCTTCCACGGTAATATTTTCCGCCAGTCTTTTCCGATAACATTTTCAGAATTGATTCTTCGAGTCTGGTAAGTACGATATTCCCTTCATTATCTTTTTTATAACCGCGCTGTACTCCGGACTCATCATATACGGGTATCGGCACTCCTGAGGGTGATCCGAATCCGATCGAATAGACCGACACATCTTTTGAATTAGCCTCCTCTATAACAGGTTCTATACTACCCTCGTGATCCTCGCCGTCGGTGATTATCACAATCGCTTTCTTGGTTCCGTCTTCGTAACGAAACGATTTCAGGGCAAGTCCGACTGCGGAGGCGATTGCCGTACCGGGCTGAGGGACGGAATTAAAATCAACCGCATTTAAGAACAGATTTGCCGCAGCGTAATCCGATGTTAAAGGGAACTGAATATATGCCTGCCCGGCAAATACAACCAGTCCAATTTTGTCGCCCTGAAGTTTTTGAATGAGCCGTGCAATTTCAAATTTCGCTTTTTCGAGTCTGCTTGGTTTAATATCTTCGGCTCCCATGCTTTTAGATACGTCCAGAATAATATAGACCTCAATGCCGATCTGCTTGACGTCTTCTATCTTAGTACCCACCTGAGGATTTGCAACGGCAATAATTACAAGCGAAATCGCGAAGAGAGTTAGCGCAAATTTGAAGGAAGATTTAAGCCGGCTTCTCATAGGGAAAAGTACGCTATGCATTTTGGGGCCCGCGAATTTTTCCAGAATTTTATTCTGATTCCCGGAAGTAATCCAATATAAAGCAACCAGTGCGGGAATAAGCCACAACAGGTAAAGATATTCGCTATTTGCAAATCTTATCAATTTATAATCGTTTGTTAATTAACAATTTCATTTATCAGCACAATCGCAATCTCAATAAGTCTACGGCAGTCTTCTCAGATAAGTCCGTGATAATGTTGCTTCTGAAAGAAGAAGGAAGAGACCGAAAAATGCCCAGCCGTAAAAAAGTTCTTTTGCATTCCTGTATGAAGTTACTTCAACTCTCGTTTTTTCAAGACGGTCAATTTCGTCATAAATCTGAACCAGTTTTTTGTTATCGGTAGCTCTGAAATATTTTCCCCCGGTAATTCCGGAGATCTGTTTCAATACATTTTCATCTATCTCGACCGGGACCATTTGATACCGTACTCCGAATGGAGTCTGAAACGGATATGGAGCTTCCCCTATAGTTCCGACTCCTACGCTGTAAATTCTTATTCCGTACTTTTGAGCAATCTGAGCAGCAGTAATCGGATCGACTTCGCCTCTATTATTAACGCCGTCGGTTAGCAGAATCATCACTTTGCTTTTGGCTTTGCTGTCTTTCAATCTGTTTACGCCGTTCGCTATAGCATTGCCGATGGCAGTCCCATCTTCAATCATACCCGTTTTTATCTCTTTCAGCAGATTACGCAAAACCGCATAGTCTATTGTCAACGGACACTGCGTAAAACTTTCGCCCGAAAAAATGACCAGTCCGATTTTATCGTTAGTTCTTCCGGCAATAAAATCATTTATCACTTTTTTTGCGGCTTCAACGCGGTTCGGTTTAAAGTCTTCCGCAAGCATGCTTCCGGAGATATCCAGCACCATCGCAATATCAATACCTTCAGCATAAAAATTTTCACCGCTCGAAAAACTCTGCGGACGCGCCGCCGCAATAATAAAAAATGCAAGCGAGGCAATTCTGAGCCAGGCCGGTAGATGCGCCAGTTTCTCTTTAAATGTCCTCGGAATTCCGCCGAATATTTTCAATGATGAATAAGTAAAATCGGGAGAGCCTTCATCACGTTTTTTCCAATGCCAGTAACCGAGCAGAGGTATCAGCAGCAGAAACCAGAGAACAAGAGGATATGCAAATGTAACATCACTGAACATTGCTTTCCCCGCTTTCCGTCGAATTATTCACGGCCGGAATCGTATCATTAACAATCTCAAACGCCTGCTGCATCATCTCTTCATTGACTTTAGGCATCGGTTCATATTTTGCAAATTTTACCAGATCGGCATTGCTGAAGAACAGTTCCAGCTTTTCCCTTATTTTCTTCCCGTCTTCCAGGTAACTGAGAACAGCAAGAATTTCCGAAGATGTCATCTCCAGCGCGCGGAAGTTAAAGCGCCCCTCGAAGTACTGACGCACAATTTCAGTTACTTCGCTGTGATATTCCTTTACAAATCCATTCTGCCATAATTTTTTCTTTTCAAGTTCAGATAATTCCGAAAGCGCCCTCTCATGAGGCGGAATTATTATTTCCGGGATTATTGCCGATTTAAGTTCTTTCTTTTTTCTGTAATAAGTATATAAATAATAGGAAGCTATACCAATTATGAAGAGCGCCAGAATAATCAGTCCGATCAGCAGCCAGTTAAGAGGAAGCTTTACCGGTTCTTTCACATCTCTAATATCCTCCTGCCGGTTTACCGGAAGAGTTCTAACCGTTACCGTTATCGGATTGGTTCTAATATTTTTTTTTACCGAATTGTTCCATCCCGTATAGCTAATGGTAACGGGAGGAATTGTAACCCGAGCCGAATC
>JBAYWA010000189.1:0-4432 GCA_041674325.1 Melioribacteraceae bacterium
ATTCCATTACGGCATTTCGGGCCTGGAGAGTTTTTTCCGATTTAGTATGAACAACCATTCCATCGGATGCGTAGGTAGAACACGAGATTGCGAGTTTGGGCATTTTTTCAATTTCCACCAGGCAGACCCGGCAATTACCGGAGACCGATAAGCTCGGATGCCAGCAGAAGTGGGGAATCTCAATTCCGGCGGCCCGCGCCGCTTCAATTACAGTCTGTCCCTGTTTAAACTCTACCTGATTCCCGTCAACAGTTAATGTCGGCATATCACTTTCCTTTAAGCAACTTTCTTAAGCAACAGATTTTTTGATGATAAAATTACTCTTGTTAGACCACCATTTTCAAATTTATTTGAAGAATCGAATAATTCGTTGGACATCTCGCGGATCTGATCTGCAGTAACCGACTGAATATGTTTCACGGTTTCTTCTACAGATTTAATCTTATTAAAATAGATTACTGACTGAGCAATCCTCAACATCCGGTTTGTAGTGCTCTCAAGGCTCATCAGCATATTGCCGATTAAATATTCTTTTGCCCTGTTCAGCTCCGTCTCACCGACTTTTTTCTTTTTTATCTTCTCAATCTCTCCAAATATAAGCTCCTGGGCTTTAAAAACCGATTTATCGTTAGTCGAAAGATAAACTCCGAATGTGGAGATATCAAAAAAAGAATTCAGAAATGAATTAACCTGATACGCAATACCGTTCTCTTCACGGATCTTTTGAAATAATCTTGAACTACTTCCTTCCCCGAGTATGTGTGAGAGAAGACTTACAATATTCCGCCTCTTCTCCTTTATACCGTAGGTCGGTTTACCAATTATATAATGAACCTGCTGCGTTTCCTTTTCGACATAGATATCATTCGCCGGTTTCAGAATCAGTTCCCTCTTATTCTCATTTGACGGGAGAAATTTCTTAGTAATGTATTTCTTAGCAAAACCGACCAGGTCTTTATGCTCAAGATTTCCCGATGCAACTATAAAAAAACGGTCCAGTGTATAATTATCACGGACAAATTTTTGGAGGTCTTTTTGTCTGAATGACCGAAGATTTTTTTCCGTTCCGATGATAGGCATTCCAAGTGAATTTCCCTTGAAAACATTACTCTCGAACTTATCGAATATCAGCTCGTCCGGAGAATCCTCTATATCATAAAGCTCATCAATTACAACCGCGGATTCTTTCGCGATTTCCTTAGGATCAAAAACCGAATTCTGCATCATATCGGCCAGCACTTCAAAAGTTTTTTCTATATGTGCCGTTAATCCCCTTCCGTAAAAACATGTATGCTCTTTAGAAGTGAAGGCGTTTAGATATCCGCCAAGCGATTCGATATCCTCTGCAATCTGCTTCGCGGATCTGTTTTTAGTTCCCTTAAAAAACATATGTTCAAGGAAATGACTTATGCCGCTATTCAGAGGGGTTTCATCACGTGACCCGACATTAAACCAGAATCCGAGCGAAAATGATTTAACAAAACTGATCTTTTCCGAAATTACTTTTACTCCGTTGGGAAGTTCCGTGATAGATATATTCTTCAAATGAAATTTCTTGTTTTATGGGAAAAAATTGTGGGCAAATATAGTGAATGTATAGTGAAGAACGAAGAGTGCGGAATGAGTTTTATTTTTTGTTACGGTGTTTATTCTAAAGAATTTTTTCTATTCTCTTACATAAATTTTTCTCCGTAATTTCCTATTAAATGAAGAACTTCAGATTTATTTTTCACTCAACAATCAAAACTCACAACTCAAACCTCAACACTGCGTTTCAGACTCCTGTTCTGGCAAAAATTGAATAAAACAATAATCTTCCCAGAATTTCCGAAAGAAGCATCAACAGAAATGCGATTAGGATCATATTGGGATTTGATGCGCTTTTAGCTAGGGTAATCAGAAAATAGATGAGAAAAATTATTGATAGTAAAGTGATAACTATTCTTGAATAAAAAAGAAAAGCATATTCTCCGAAAACTAAATTAAAACTCATTTTCCCGGCTAATGTTGTCCCCGATAATGAAAAAATATGAAGTAACCATACGATTGATTGAACGGCAAGCAAAATAGTTCCGGCAATCAGCACCAGCTTTAAGATTCTTTCAAATTCAAGAATCTCTCCTATATTTATTTTCATCCCACCGGAAACCAGAGAAAGTCCCAGAGCAAACGAAAATATCCCCAAAATAATTGCGGTTAAATAGAACTGAATGGGTGTGTATACATTATTCCAGGCAGGGACTGTTTCAATAAGATAAATCCGGGCCATCGGGAAGATCGACAACAATCCGGTTAAAGACGTAATGATAAAAAGAAAATTGATTACCGGAGCCGAGAATATTCCTTTATAATAGGTAAAAGATAAAAATCCGGTCAGCGCCGTAAAAAGAGAGACAAATAAAATTTCCCGGCTAAGCCAGGAGGAAGATATATTTTTTAATGAATAAACCGCGTTCTTTGGGCTTCCAAGATGCATGAATGAAATGAACAATGCAAGCAGAAGGAAAGAGCTGATTGCGAATAATAACTTACTTGTTAGCTGATGGGTTATTTCATTTTCGTTTTTCAAAAAGAAAAAATTATAGGCAGCACCCAGAGAGATAAAACATCCGGCCGCCATCTGGACCATAATTGTAAAGAATACCAGCGACCACTCTGAGTTTCGCATCTAAACTTCCTCTTCATTATTCACTGCCGCTAATGCATTTTCAGATCCGACAGAATTTTTGTGAGGAGTAATTACAAAATTAGGTTTTGTAATCTCTCCTTTCGGAAGCGGAAAAACTCCATCGATATTTCCATATCTTTTCTGCATCTCTTTCAATTCTCCGAAATCCAGAACACGCATCGGACACGCCGCTACACATGCCGGAGATTTATCTTCCTCAAGATAATCGGCACAAAAATTACATTTGCTCATAACCCCCCCATTCTCATCATATTGGGGAGCACCGTACGGACAAGCCCATTCGCAATATCTGCATCCCATACATTTACTCTCGTCAACCAAGACCAATCCATCTTTACTTTTATGCATAGCGGAAGTAGGACAGACTTTTACGCAGATCGGATCTTCGCAATGGTTGCAGGAAATTGACATGTTGTACGCTGTTACATTATTAATCCAGGCATTTCCTTTTTTATTCCAGTTTCCAAGATTAACCTCATAAACTCTCCGCCATAATCTTCCTACTTCTAGATTATTTTTATCCTTGCACGCAACCTGGCAGGTTTTGCAACCTGAGCACCGGCTTGCATCGAAATGAAATGCGAATTGTTTTTTCATAAACTATTAAACCTTTTCAACCTGCGCCATAACCGTATGCTGTGCGTTTCCGAAAGCGAGAGGCGTCCATTTTTCCGACGTCAAAACATTTATGCAACCGCGTCTATCTATTCCATCTTTATCCGGAGTCCACCAAGCGCCTTGTGGGATGTCTATTACGCCAGGTAAAATTCTTGTTGTTACTCTGCATGGCATAATAATCGTTCCCCGTTCATTATAAATTTTTACTTCTCTTCCGTCTTTAATGCCACGAGCATCAGCATCAATCGGATTTATAAAAACTCTTTGCGGAAACGCTTCATTGGTCCAATCGTTGTTATCGTGCGTCGAATGAACTCTAGGCATATAATGATGCCCTACAACCTGTAGCGGATATTCTTTTGCCTCTTCGCCAAACGGACTTTCCCATTCCTGTATGTATTTTGGAATCGGGGGAATAAAATCGGGATTCTTCATATCAAAAAGTTCTTTAGAAAATATTTCGATTTTACCGGATGGTGTTTTGAGAGGATTTTTAATTGGATCTCTTCTGAAATCTTCGAATGCAATTGCCGGCTTTGTTATCGGAACAGAGTATACTCCGACGTTTGATTTTTCGAACTGATCGAGTTCGGGAATTTCCGGAAAACGAGTTTTCCTGTATTCTTCAACCGCCCATCTTATCCATTCCCGCTCGTCTCGCTTTTCGGTATATTCATCCCTAACGCCGAGCCTCTCCGCAATTTCGGAACAAATCTGATAATCGGATTTTGTCTCAAAAGGAGGTTCAATAATTTTGGGCATCAGAATAACTTCATCACCGTATTTCCATCCGTCCTCGAGTCCCCACATCTCAAATTGCGTACACGCTGGTAAAAGTATATCCGCGAATTTTGCGGTTGGCGTCATGAACTGTTCGTGAACGACTATAAATTCTACGAGAGATTCATCAGCCAAAATTTTTGCGCTCCGGTTAACGTTTGCATGCTGATTGATCAATGCGTTGGAAGCGACAGCATAAATCAATTTAAGATTTGTATCCAGTTTTTCCGCTCCGGTAACACCCTCTTTTGCCGTCATCTCTTTACCCCGCAATACAGCCTCTGTCCAGAGGAAGGATGGAATTTTTGCTTTAACAGGATTGTCCCCGGTCGGGAACACATTCCA
>JBAYWA010000190.1:0-4368 GCA_041674325.1 Melioribacteraceae bacterium
AGACCATCCTGCTTTCCGAGAAAAATAACATCCTTCTGCAGATCAAGCTCGCGTACCAGCCGCTCGCATTCTGATCTGTCGGGACCGTCGCCAACCAAAACCAGTTTTGTCGCAACTTCTTTTTTAACTTTTTCCAATATCCGTATTGTATCTGCTACTCTCTTAACCGGACGGAAATTTGATGTATGAACCAGGACCTTTTCACCGTTTGGTGCTATGTGTTTCCGGAATATCTCGCTGTCCTGCCTCTTGTATTTATCTATATCAATAAAGTTGTAGATAACTTCAATCTCTTTTTCTATGTTGTAATTAGTCAGTGTTTTCTCTTTCAGGAAACGGGATACTGCTGTAACTCCGTTACTCTCTTCTATGCTGAATTTTACAAGGGGCATAAAAGAGGGTTCAAGTCCAACGAGCGTAATATCTGTCCCGTGAAGAGTTGTGATGAATTTCAAATTCTTATTTGATTTCCGCAGCACCTGCTGTGCAAGATAGGCGCTTACCGCATGAGGGATTGCATAATGGACGTGCAGTATATCAAGGTCTTCAAACTCAAAAACCTCCAGCATTTTACTGGTGAGCGCCAGATCGTACAGCGAATGTTCGAATAAAGGATAAGTGCATATATCCACCTCGTGAAAAAAAACATTCTCGTAAAATCCATTTAACCGGTGAGGAATGGCGTAGCTAATGAAATGAACCTGATGACCCAAAGCTGCCAGGGCGAGACCTAGTTCTGTAGCCACTACTCCGCTTCCGCCGTAGGTGGGATAACATGTAATTCCGATTTTCATTTTTTCTTTCGTTTTTTTGATGAAGTTTGAATTTGCTATTTTAGTATTAACAATAGGTTGAATGAATATGTTCAAAATACGCCTTTTTTAATCCAATGAAAATTCTGCTGATTGGACACTCAATTATCGATCATTTTGAAGAGACAGGAATGGAGATGTCCGCTCCCGGCGGAATATTTTATTCCACCCTCGGAATGTTAGCCCTGGAAAAAAAGAAAAATAATATAACTCTCCTTACAGGGTGGAATAAAAAAAACTTCTATCTGTTTGAAGATTTGTACTCGATGACAGACATGACTCCTTCCGTCCGACTGGACGAAATGCCGGAAGTTTTTCTGAGAACATCCGGCAAAGGGGAGAGGGAAGAACACTACTTGAATCTGGCTTCACAGCTCTCACTTAATGGAATAAATGATTGGAACCTATACGATGGGATTCTTATCAATATGATTACCGGTTTCGATATTTCAGCCGGGCAATTAAATCAGATCAGGAAGAACTATTCGGGTTTAATTTACCTGGATATACACTCTCTGAGCCGCGGTGTTGATGAACAATTGAACCGCGTATTCCGGCCGATTCCGGATGCGGAAGAATGGCTGGCTAAGATAGATATTCTTCAGTGCAATGAGAACGAACTCTCCTCGGTCATTCAATATAAGAATGAATTGGAGAGCGCTTCAGAGATAATTAAGAGAGGAGTGAAAATTGTAATTATTACACATGGAGAGCGGGGAGTAAATCTTTATTTTCACAATGGTTCTGCAATAATATTGCACTGTTTGGATGCGGTCAAAATTCATGCGGTGAATAAGGTGGGGTGCGGAGATATCTTTGGGGCGGTATTCTTTTATTCATATATTTCAACGCGTGATCCGCTAAAATCGCTGCATAAAGCGAATTTGGCTGGCGCAGTCGCGGCATCGGCAGAAGTTCTTAACTTAAAATTATTAGCAAATCTGGATGATAAATAGCGGTATAATAAAAAACAGAATCCTTATTATCGGTTCAAACGGGATGCTCGGTCAGCGGCTTACAGAGTTCTTCCGGAACGATAATAAAATTGAATTGAAATGCGCCTCCGCAGAAGATGAATCGTTTATTCCGGGCATCGATTACACCCGGCTGGATATCAGACAAAAAAATAAAGTCCGCGAGCTTATTCTGGGATTTTTTCCTGATTTTGTGATCAACGCGGCTGCGTATACAAATGTCGATAAATCGGAATCGGAGAAGGAGACCGCCTGGAAAATAAATGTTAACGGGGTTGAGAATATCGCGCTTTATTCCTGGACCATAGATGCGCATCTTATTCATATCTCTTCCGACTACATTTTTGACGGTAAGAACGGACCCTATTCGGAAATAGACAAACCTAATCCTATCGGTTATTACGGAAGGACTAAATTGGCGGCTGAAAACTCCATTCGAACCAGCGGAGTGCGCTTTACAATTCTACGGACAAATATTTTGTACGGCACTGTTAATTTCGGACGTCCCGATTTTGTAAATTGGGTAATTAATTCACTTAAAGCTAATCAGAAGATAAAGATTGTAACCGACCAGACAGGGAATCCAACATTTATAGATGATATTGTCTCCGCAATTAACAGGGTTATAGAATTCAAGAAGGAAGGGATCTACAATATAGGCGGAAAAGAGATTATCTCCAGATACGATTTTACAATGAGGATTGTAAAATTTTTCGGATTGGACGAAAAGCTGGTTATTCCGGTAATTACAGAGGAGTTGAATCAGCCTGCTCCCCGTCCTCTGAAGTCGGGCCTGGTTACACTCAAGGCAGAAACTGAGCTCGGATATAAACCCGCCGCCATAGAAACGTCCCTTGAACTGATAAGAAAAGAACTGAAGCTATGATTTTTTAAAATTCTTTGTTTGACAATTTGATCTTTAATTATGAAGTTTAAACCAGAATTGCTCTGATTTAGCCCATTAATCAATTAAGGAGAATTAATCTATGAAGAAACTATTATTGGTTATCACCGTTATGATGTTCGTTTGCGCAACATCTTACGCTCAATCCGTTGTTCAGAGCGGAACATTTTTCTATTCCAAAGATAGCCCCAACTATACTCTCCACACAAATCAGGGAAAGAGATTGGTAGAGTACGAAATTAACTTTAACAAACCGTTCGACAAAAAACCAAAAGTAGTAATAATGCCATCGCTTCTTGATGCCGAAAGAGCTACGCAAGTCCGTTATAATATTCGCGCTACCGGTGTATCAAGAGACGGCTTTGTACTCCTTGCGGAAGTATGGGGAGATACTCAGCTTAACTCGATAGGCGGTTTCTGGCTGGCTCATACTGAAGAATAAAAGTGCTGTTGACTTGGAATTAAGCTGTTATTCTGAAGAAGGATAACAGCTTTTATTTTTATCTACCGTTCCCATGCGGCAATTTTCTGACTACTATCCGGCCTCATCAGAAAAATGTGATCAAAAGTAAAATTTCTTTTCGGATATTTAACTAATCTGTTTTAGATTGCAAAAGCAAAATTCGAAATTGTTTTCTCAACACTTCATTCTCCGGAGGTTGATATGCTCTCACAGCTACTCAAACCCGAAATCATGGAATTAATTCAAAATAGACACTTCACCGATTTGAAAGAAGTGCTTATCGATTGGACTCCGATAGATATAGCGGATCTGCTTCTCGCACTGCCGGAAAATGAACAGGCTATATTTTTTCGGCTTCTTCCAAAAGACCTTGCTGCGGATGTGTTTGAATATTTTGACCTTGATACACAACTGAACCTGATTCAATTGTTGGGGAAAGAAGATGTTGCGGCGGTGCTTAATGAGATGGCGGATGATGATAGAACCGCATTATTTGAGGAAGTTCCTCCTAATGTGGTGAGACAGATGCTTACATATCTGTCGCCGGAACAGAGAAAAATCTCCCAGCAGCTGCTCGGATATCCTGAGAACAGCATCGGCCGCTTGATGACTCCGGATTATATTGCAGTTCAGCAGAATTGGTCGGTTAGGGAAACACTCGATTATATAAGGAATCACGGAAAAAACAGCGAAACTCTGAACGTCGTTTATGTGGTAAATGAAAAAGGCGTTTTGATTGATGATATTAACATCCGTGAATTTTTATTATCACCTCTCGATGATAAAGTGAATAACCTTATGGATTTCAACTTTATCTCATTCAGAGTAAATGATGATCAGGAAACCGCGGTAGAAATATTTAAGAGATATGATAGGACCGCTTTGCCCGTGACGGATTCGAGCGGTGTGCTGGTGGGCATTGTTACTGTTGATGATGTGCTGGATATTGCTGAAGAAGAGGCAACCGAAGATATCCAAAAAATAGCCGCGGTTACTGCATTGGATGAGACCTATCCCGATATCTCTCTTATGAATATGATAAAGAAGAGGGCGGGATGGTTAAGCATTCTGTTTTTGGGCGAAATGCTTACAGCCAGCGCTATGGGTTTTTTCGAAGATGAAATACAAAAAAAAGTAGTCCTTGCCCTTTTCATCCCCTTGATTATTTCAAGCGGTGGAAATTCAGGCTCGCAGGCTGCAACACTTGTAATCCGA
>JBAYWA010000191.1:0-4364 GCA_041674325.1 Melioribacteraceae bacterium
AAAAAACTGCATTGAAGCTGAAGCCGGAAAATAATTTTTAAGTCTGTTCAAAAGGTATTCCTCGGCAATAAGATTTCCGTAATGAATATAGTTGCGGGATGTTATATAGTAAGTGCCGGAAGAGATTGTTACGGGCTTCTCGCCCGTAAGGTATTGCAGATTTTGGTAAAGCGAGTCGATATTCACTGCGCCGATGACCGATGCAATTTTCGGATCCGTTTGAGCATTGATAATTCCGTATGTCAGTATTGTGATTGCAAGGAAACCAAGTAGAAATTTTTTCATCAACAAAAACCTTTTTTATTAACCGCTAATGTAAAAAAGAATTAAGAGAACACAATGCAATTGCGTGCCCCGGTTTTAAATTTGCTTTTTTGGCAATCATCCCTTATATTTTCAGTTATTAATTCTTAATTACCTTAATTACTTAGGTGATACATGCTTGATGACTTAGACCTCACTATACTCAAAAAACTCCAGGAAAACGGCAGGACCAAACGCAACGAATTAGCCGAGGCAATAGGTCTGTCTATCCCCTCTCTCAGCGAGAGGTTAAATAAGATGGAAGACCGGGGTATAATCCGGGGATACTATGCTAAAGTCAACCGGCATGAATTCGGTTTTGACATAATGGCATTTGTTTCCGTTATAATGGACTCGTCAAAAAATTATGAAAAATTTACCGACTCCGTTAAAAAAACTCCCGAAATTCTGGAATGCCACTCCATACTGGGAGAAGGATCGCACATACTCAAAGTAATTGTTAAAGAAACAAAAGATCTTGAACTGCTTCTAAGTAAAATCCAATCATGGCCCGGGGTAACAAGAACTATTACTAGTTTTGTATTATCGTCAATTAAAGAATCAACAAGTTTACCATTAAAATTAAAGAAGGAGTGAGAATGGGAAAGTCATCTTCGCAGGCGCAAAATGTATTAGCTTATATCAAATCGAATAAAATTCAGTTCATAGATTTCAAGTTCATGGATTTTCCCGGACAGTGGCAGCATTTCACTGTGCCGGTAAGCCATTTTAACGAGGGAGCCTTCGAGGACGGATATGGTTTTGACGGCTCTTCAATCCGCGGCTGGAAAGCAATAAACGAGAGCGACATGCTAATTATTCCGGATCCGGCTACTATGTTTTTGGATCCGTTCATAAAAGCGCCGACGGTTTCCCTGATCTGCGACGTTTTTGAGCCGGTGACAAAAGAAAAATATTCACGATGCCCAAGAAATATAGCACAGAAAGCGGATGCCTATCTTAAATCGACCGGGATTGCCGATACCGCGTACTTCGGTCCCGAAGCCGAATTTTTTATTTTTGATGATGTCCGTTTCGATTCCGGTCCTAATTTCTCTTTCTATTCCGTCGATTCGATTGAAGGAAAATGGAACAGCGGGCGGGAAGAAAATCCCAATCTCGGTTATAAACCCAGATTCAAGGAGGGTTACTTCCCTGTTCCTCCTACGGATCAGTTGATGGATCTTCGAAATGAGATGGTGCTGAATCTGGAAAGTCTGGGAATTGAAGTTGAAGCTCAGCATCACGAGGTAGCCAGCGGCGGCCAGTGCGAGATCGATATGAAATTTAAACCTCTTCTTCGGGCCGCGGACCAGCTGCTGATGTTTAAATATGTGGTTAAGAACACCGCCAAACAAAATGGAAAAACAGTAACATACATGCCCAAACCGATCTATGGCGATAATGGGAGCGGGATGCATGTTCATTCCAGTCTGTGGCTGAAAGGTAAACCATTATTTTCGGGGGGCGGTTATGCCGGATTAAGCGATATGGCTCTCTACTTCATAGGCGGGCTTCTGAAGCACGCACCATCTCTCCTTGCAATAACAAATCCGACTACAAATTCCTATAAGCGCCTTGTGCCGGGTTATGAAGCTCCTGTAAATCTGGCGTACTCATCAAATAATAGAAGCGCATCAATACGAATTCCTTTCGGAAATTCGCCAAAGGCCAAGCGTGTCGAATTCAGGTGTCCGGATCCGGCTGCAAATCCATATCTGGCATTCTCTGCAATTTTAATGGCTGGACTGGACGGAATTCAGAACCGAATTGATCCGGGTGAACCTCTTGATAAAGATATTTACGATATGTCCCCTGAGGAATTGAAGGATGTTCCATCTACACCGGAATCTCTTGGACACGCTCTTAAAGCGCTGGCTGATGATCACGAATATCTTTTAAAGGGTGACGTGTTTACGGAGGATGTTATAAACACATGGATAAAATATAAAACTGAGAAGGAGATCAAACCGGCCGCTCTTAGACCGACTCCATTTGAATTTGAACAGTATTTTGATGTATGACTTGTTAGCATAGAAATTAGAAAGCCCGCGCAATTGCGGGCTTTTTTATCGCTCCAGAATTATCTCCTGAGTCCTGAAAGCCCGGGGAAATTGACTTTTCAACCCTTCCTTTGAAGCAACCGCAGTACCAAGAAAATAATCTTTATATCTGACTACCTTCTGGCCCCCGGGATCAAAAGTTTTCCTGATTATCCCGCCGCTGAAATAGATATCCAGATCACTGATGTTATTGATCTCGACAATATTTTTTGTTATCGCGTCTGCGAAAATCTGAGAAGCAAGCGGATTGAGCTGAAGAATATTCCGTTTATCAATTGTGCCGAGCCGTGTTCCGATTCTGTTAAATGATTCCAGATGCTCACTATGCCAGCCCGAATCAACAAAATGAATGTCATTATTTTTTATCAGATAACTGTAGGAATCGAACAGACTCTTTTCTATTCCGTAATAATCCGAAAGTCCGGCAAGATAACTTTTAATTTTTCCGCTGGTTGATTTTATCAATTCGTACTTGCGCTCAGTTCTGAATGTTCTCTCTACAGGTTCCGTTTTGTCTGTTTTAATCATTTTCGTTACAAAAAAACCCTCGCTCATTATCTCCCAGGGCACTATTCTCCTAGTCTTGCTTAGTTCGATGTCAAGTTTCTGATCTCCGAATGCGGTAAATCCCGCGATGCTTTTAACCGGAAGAGTCACTTCCATCAATTCAACCGGATATTTTTTTAATATTTTATCAATTATCAGTTCATTCTCTTCCAGAGTGAGAGTGCAGGTTGAGTAAACTATTTCACCTCCCACTTTGCACATTTTGACTGCGGAGATAAGAAGTCGCAGCTGCTGATCGGACATCGCTTCTGCTTTGCGGACATCCCACCAATTACTGACCTCTCCTTTTTTCTGTGTAATACCAAGCGCGCTGCACGGTGCATCGACAAGAATTTTATCAAACCTGTTCTCAAACTGCCGGCTTAAAAGCTCCCCTTTCCCGTGAAGAATACCGACATTTACAAGACTCATCTTATCAACATTAAATACCAGACTTTTTAGTCGTTCCGTTGATATTTCATTGGCAATCAGCGTCCCCTTGTTCTTCATCATCTCCGCAAGCTGAGTAGTCTTGGAGCCGGGTGCTGCGCACAGATCCAGCACCGAATCTGATTCACCTGGATTAAGAACTAAAGCCGGGATCATTGAGGAAAGACTTTGTATGTAATACTTGCCGAGAATGAATTCAAGAGTTTTACCGGCCATATCGCTTCCAGAGGAGATGCGAAATGCGTTCGGGATATCCGGAACAGGCTCGAGAGAGATATTATACCTGCCCAGATCTTTAATGAGACTTTCCTTCTCCGCAAAAGGGGAAATTCTCAGGTAAGGTTTATACTCACCCGAATAGTATTCAGTGTAGCGCGAGAGAAAATCCTCGCCAAAATATTTTCTGATGTAATTGGCAATGTTGCTGCTGAGTTCAATCAATTTATTGACGGGTAAGATTTAATGAATTAAAAACCTGAATTGAGATTCTTTTAAATCCTTTCGAGCTGGGGAAATTCTGTTTGAATTCTTTTTCCATCTCTTTGAGAAATGAATCCAAATGTTTCTCGTAATCGCGGACAGCTTCGTAAATATGAAGATCCCTTGCCGGTATCTTCAGTTGTCCGGGCTTACTTCGGTTTCCGTAAAGGATATATTTTGCCTTAAAATGATCATCGGTCGAAATAAAAGTTTCGCCGGTTTCATCCGTTATCTGGTATGTATTGAAAAAAGGAGGGGGCATAAATAAAAGTTTTTCAGGAAGAGAGATAACTTCGCACTCAGAAACAGTTACAAAATCATCCGGAAAAGTTTTTAATCCTTTCCTGATTTTGTCAATCCATAATTGCGTGAATTCTTTTTCGGTCATTTAGATACTTAATAATAGCACATTTTAAAAAACTATTCCGAACCGATTTGGCCCGCGCTTAATCTTGCTTAACGGATTTGAATTGCAAATCTATTTTTTCAGGTTTATCGATCCATTCCGCAATAAAAATATTT
>JBAYWA010000192.1:0-4359 GCA_041674325.1 Melioribacteraceae bacterium
CAATTAACCATTCTGTATCCGCGGTAGATCAATCCCTCTTTATATAAAGAAACGAAAGCCTCTATTACTTTTTTATAGTAATGGTCGTCCATTGTAAAACGCTCGCGTTCCCAATCGCAGCTTACACCGATTCTCCGCAATTGCTGAAATATCATCCCGCCGTACTTTTCTTTCCATTCATAACAGTGCTTTAAAAATTCTTCCCTGGAAATATCGTCTTTTGTAATGCCCCGCTCTTTTAAAAGAGCCACAACTTTGGATTCTGTTGCGATTGAAGCGTGATCGATTCCGGGCACCCAGCACGCATTGAATCCCGTCATCCTTTTGTACCGGATGTAAATATCCTGAAGCGTATTGTTAAGAATGTGTCCTATGTGAAGTATCCCCGTAATATTCGGGGGCGGAATTACGATTGTGTACGGGACTTTCTTCTCGTCAACTTCCGAATGATAAAGTTTATGATCTTCCCAGTACTTATACCATTTATCTTCTGCATTTTTGGGGTTATACGCTTTAGGGATTTCATCAAGATTTTTGGGATGCATCGGTTGCTCTGAACATTTATAATAATTGAGTGCAAATATAAATAATTATTGGCGGGAATGCGCCTCTGAATAGGAATGGCCCCGGGCGATTACATCGGGGCCGCCCCGGTCTTAAGAGCTGTAGATGAGAGTGCGGTTATTTAATATAAGAACAGCAATAATCCGTTAAATTTTTTATCCGCAATTTAAATTTAGACTGGGCGGGAACCTCAAATGATTTTCCCCCTTCTATATGTTGCCAGTCGGTTCTGCCGGGGAGAAGGATCTCAAGCTCACCCGCAAGAATTTCCATTAGTTCCTTTTCCGCGGTTCCGAACTCATATTCTCCCGGCGCCATTATTCCAAGAGTCTTCCTGGTCCCGTCCGGAAAATGAACAGTCCGGCTAGTTACTTTCCCGTCGAAATAAACATTAGCTTTTTTAATAATAGTTACATTTTTAAATTCTGACATGGCGCTTCCTGTTGAAATTATAAGTTAAAAAAATATGTATTCCGCAAATTATAAAATTCTCTCAAACGCGTTAATTAATTTATCTATCTCCTCCGGAGTGTTATAGTGAAGCAGACTGATTCTCACCACCCCGTTCTGCTTGGAGAGTCCAAGATCGTCAATTAGACGCCTTGCATAAAAATCACCGTAACGAATTCCGATCCGGCTTTCGTCAATTTTTAAAGTTATGGAATCGCTTGTTCTGTTTTTAACGATGAAGGAAATTGTTGGGACGCGGATATTTCTGTCCGCAGATATTTCGCCTATGATTTTAATCTCCTGGCGGGAACGAAGATAGTTCAGCACCCGTCCGGCAAGCTGTTCTTCGTATCCGGCGATCATACTATATCCGAAAGCGGCATTTTCTCTGAAACTATTTCCCTTAAAACCGTGAGCTTCCGCAAGCGCGTCAAAATAATCTTTTATACCAAGCAGGCCGTAGCTTAATTCGTAGTTTGGACTTCCGGGCTGGAATTTATAAGGGATATTATCCGGCTCTACAAAAAAGTGACAGATTCCAGGCATCTTTAGGAGAAGTTCTTTTTTTCCATAGAGCATAGCAAGGTGAGGTCCGAATACTTTATAAAAACTAAAAGCATAAAAATCGACATCAGTTTCCCGTGCATCTATAAGGCGGTGAGGAGCGTGAGCAACTCCGTCCACACAGATTAATGCACCGTATGAATGAACAAGAGAAGCTATCTCCCTGATCGGATTAATAGTACCCAGAATATTTGAGGTATGTGTAACCGCGACAAGTTTCGTGCGCTCCGTCATCAGATTTTTCAGATCCGCCTGTTCAAGCAGAAGTGAATCGCGGTTAATTTTCCACCATCTGACTATCAAACCTTTTTTTTCTAGCTCTGCCCAGGCGCCTATATTGGCCTCGTGGTCGCAATTAGTAACAATAATTTCATCGCCCGGCCGGAAGGTCTGACTTAATGAGAGGGCCAGAATCCTTATAAGAAGCGTAGTTGAGGGTCCGATGATTATCTCCGAATGATCGGCATTTATAAATTCCGCGACCATCTTCGGAGCCAGATTCACCCGGTCGGTGGCAATCTTTGAAACTTCGTAAGTTGCGCCAAGCTGCACGTTAGAATTTATCAGGTAATCGTTGATTCTGTCGGCAACAGATTTAAGAACCTGCGAACCGCCGGCGTTATCCATGAAAATAAAATCCTGCGAGAGGGAGGGAAATTGAGTTCTGACAAAATCACTCCTTAAATTATTGCCGGTCATAGGAATCCTTTTGTTGACGATAATCTTTATTAAAACCGAAGAGATAAACAGCTTAAGCCGCCGTCGAGTTTTCTGAATTCGGAAACATCTGTTTCTATAACCTGATATCCGGCTCCGCGTATTTTTTCAGCCGTCTTCGGAAAACCGAGAGGAACTATTACATATTCATTAATTCGTATGCAGTTTGCCGCATAACTCTCGTCTTCATCTATTTCAATCCGGCTGAACTTAAGAAACTCCGGATGCGTTACAAATTCTCCGCATACAACCATATTATTATTGCCCAGATAAGCCGTGCCGGTTTTAAGATGAAGAACGTTTTTTAATTTTATTATTGATCCGGTCATTCCGTATCTGTTTAATATTTCAATTAATTGACGCGCGCCCTCTTCGTTAGTTCTCTCAGATAAACCGACATAATAATGATTTTCTACAGCCAGCAGGTCTCCCGCCTCTAATGTGCCCGGCGGGCGGATCTTCTCAATATCGGAATAGAAGTTTTCCAGTGCTGTTCCGATATTCTCTGCTTCTCCATTTCTGGTGGGGGCTCCGGGATTGGTGATAACCGCACAGCGGGAAGTCAGCAGAGCCACATCTTCAATAAAAGTTGAATCGGGGTAATTTTCATCTGGCGGGAGAGTAGTTACATCCAGGCCGCAATATTTCAATGCCTCAACGTATTTCGCGTGCTGTACGAGAGCCGTGTCGTAATCTGGAAGTCCCAGTCCGGCAGACGATAATCCATCGATCAAACTGTGTCCAGGCAGACGAACTATGGCTCTGGAAAATTTCATATTGTAATCCTGTTATTTTGCAAGAGCAGCGCTCTTTTGTTGGATGTGATTGACCGGTTAATTGCCGGCGCCGACTGCCCTATATTTTTAAATCCAAGAACACCCCGGGTTTTTCCATGAAAATAAAATCACCGGAGAGACGGGGAAGCAGATTGCCGACAAATTTTTGATCAAAGAATTATAATCCTCCGGCCATCATTTTAAAATAAATGCTAAAGTTCAACTATAAACTTATTATCTCTTCCCAGATGTTTAATTCAACGGGGATACTGTTTAATGAGTTTTCTTCCCTGCATCTGAGAACGCGTTCGCCCGGATATAAAATTTTTTCCGAACCGGATGCGGGCAGGGAATTCTGAAAATCGTCGATAATATCATTTACCGTCTTCGATATCATTGAACCCTTTCCCAGTTTTAAAATATTTATCGCAATAAATATTTGCGATAAGTTATGTTCGTATTTATATCTGGTTATTTCATGAGTTGATAATCCGCCGGCTAGAATTGCCGCAAGCAGATCCAGCAATAGAGCCATGCCCGAGCCCTTCCAATATCCCATTGGTAATAGGCGTCCTGTTTCAAGAATTGCGGAGGGATCGGTTGTAAGATTTCCGTTTTTATCATACCCGCCGGGAAGTGGGAGTGATTCGTTTTTATTCCTCGCCGCCTCCATTTTGCCGTACGAAAATTGAGAGGCGGCCATATCAAGAACAATAGCTTCCTTTTTGTAAGGAACTGCAATTACAAGCGGATTATTTCCCAGGCGCGAATCAATCGCGCCCCATGCGGGCATATTGCCCGTTGTATTTGTCCATCCTATAAAAGCGTATCCCGCTTTTGCGGCCTGCCAGCCGTAGGTTCCGCCCCGCATCCAATGATTTGTATTTGCAAGCGCGACACACCCGATTCCAAACTCATCAGCTATCTTCATGGCGCGACTCGTTGAAATTATGGCATTTAGAATTCCCGGTCCGGAATTTCCATCCCATTGTTCAATAGCCCCGGCGCATGATTTTTTTTCGGGCTCTGCGTCTGTGTCGATACATTTCTCATCAACATATTTAACAAATCTTGAAAACCGGTTTACGCCGTGAGAATAAACTCCGTCAAGACTATTCTCAGTGAAAACGCGGGCTATTGTTTCTGATTTTTCGTTTGAAAAACCGCGGCTTCGTAAAATTCTTATAAACTCTTTCTCCATCTGTTCAGAAGAAATGTGTAAGACAGAAACTGAGTTCGGCATATTTTTCTTCATGAGGTCAGGTTTTTTCCATTAGACCCTGATATA
>JBAYWA010000193.1:0-4352 GCA_041674325.1 Melioribacteraceae bacterium
ATTAAGAAAAATTGAACCAAAGTTAGCCGCTTATACTGCAAATCCTCAATACGCATCGCGCTATATGCAGATTGCAAACGCGCTTATCGCTTATGCCAGGTATCAGATGCTTCCTGAAGATAAAAAGAAAGAATTAGCCGATGCACAGAGCCAGAGAGGCGCCGGAATGCCCGGTATGGGACAGCGCGGCGGCGGGCCACAGCAGGGATTCAGAGACAATCTATATCCGGATAATTTCGACTCGATTCTGGAAGAAGCCAAGCTTGAGATCAATATCGACTTTATAATTATGAATCTCGGCAAAAATGACGCTGTTGTAACTAAATTTTTCGGCGCCCGGACCGGTAAAGATGCGGCGAAGGAGATGATTGCAAAATCTTTATTTAAAAACAAAGCAGCGGTTCAGGAATTATTCAAAAAAACTCCCCAGGAAATATTCGCTCTTGAGGATCCTTTCGTACAATTTTATGTTAAAGTTGATCCGCAGATTGAACCGCTCCGAAATCAGCAGAAAGAAATTATGGATACTGAAAATGTTGCATTCGGTTTGCTGGGACAGATACTTTACAAGACCTACGGGACATCGGTAACTCCCGATGCAAACAGAACATTACGATTGAGCGACGGACTTATGAAAGGGTACGACTACAATGGAACAACCGCTCCGGTTAAAACCACTTTCTTCGGCATGTACGACCGCTTTTACGGTTTTGAGGGTAAATATCCGTTCAATCTTCCGGAGAGATGGAAAACCATTCCGAAGGATCTGGATCTGACAACTCCGGTAAATTTTGTAGCCACAAATGATATTGTGGGAGGAAATTCCGGAAGCGCAGTGATCAATAAAAACGCGGAGGTAATAGGACTCGCATTCGACGGAAATATCGAGAGTCTCCAGGGAAATTTTATTTATCTGCCCGCATACAACAGAACGGTTGGGGTAGATTCCAGAGGGATGTATGAAGCAATAAAAAATGTTTACAAATTTGACCGTCTGGCGGATGAATTGAAAGACGGCAAGATGAAGTAAAAATATTGTGAGCTGTCAGTCTTAAAATAGTCAGGGCCGGATTTAATTCGGCCCTTTTTTATTTCTCTCCTTATATTGCGGGAAGAAAAATTATCCGGATTAATTAAGAACCTAAGAGGTGAAAATGAAAAATAAAATTGTTTTCTGCTTAATTGTGTTTTTTACAATTTCTATGGTCATGTCAGTTGCGGCGCAATCTATTTACGAGCCGCGCGATCTGTCCAAAGTTGAATCTTCACTTAAAGATATGGGGAAAATGTGGACCTTCGATGATGTTCCCTTGGATTTTTTTGAAAAGGAATACGGATTCCGTCCATCTGAGGAGTGGCTAAGAGATGCGCAGATGTCGGCCCTGTCATTCGGAGGAGGATGTTCCGCCGCGTTCGTCTCCGCGGACGGATTGATTATGACTAATCATCATTGCGGGCGCGGCTCGCTCCCTTCGATCTCCCCGAAAGGTGAAGATTACCTGCGGGATGGATTTTATGCCCAAAATATGGCAGCTGAAATTAAAATTCCCCGTCTTTCAGTAAGCCAGCTGGTGATGATTGTTAATGTCACAAATGAAGTGCTTGGCGCGATGAAATCCGGTAAAAATGATAATGAAAAAGTAAAACTCCGTAACGAAAAAATTAAAGAACTTGAGGAGAAATATTCCGGCGAATCGGGACTTTCCTGCCGGGTAGTACAATTATATAACGGAGGAAAATATTCACTTTACGGATATAAACGGTACGACGATATACGCCTCGTAATGGCACCCGATTTTCAGATTGCCTCTACCGGATGGGACTGGGATAATTTTACCTATCCCCGCTATGAAATGGATTTTATGTTTTTCCGCGCTTACGAAAATGATAAGCCTGTAAGCGCAGAGCATTTTTTCAAATGGAGCAAAGAGGGAGCAAAAGAGGGGGAGCCAATATTTGTGGTGGGCAATCCCGGCAGAACTCAGAGACTATTCTCGGTCGCGCAGCTCGAATTTTTCCGGGACAAAAATTATAAATATACGTTGTTGCAGCAGAACGAAGCGTATAAAGTTTATTTTGAATTATTTCAGAATCATCCCGAGCGTTATACTGAACTGCTGAATATGGTTATGGGAATCGGGAACGGGAGGAAATCGTTTGCCGGACGCTATATGGGATTGCGCGATGATTACGTGATGGCAAAGAAAAAAGATTTCGAAAATAAACTGAGGGAAAAAGTTAATGCCGATCCGGAATTGAAAACCCGTTACGGTCATATCTGGGATGCAATAAAAAACAATTTGGATGAATTAAGGAGATATATTGATGAGTCAACCGCGTTTGCGCTGAATCCGAGGGGCGGCCCGGTTTATTTCTCAATAGCGGAAAAAGTTATTAAATATGCCGAGCAGATGAAACTAAGCGAGGAGATGCGGGAAGCGGATTATAAATCTGATAAGCTTGCCGCAACTATGGCTGATATCTATCCTTCTAAATTAGATCAGGAACTGCAGACGAAATTATTACGCGCGCACTCGAATGTTGTCGCGGGCATTCTGGGCGATTCGCATCCGTTGGTCCTTAAACTCTACGGCGATAGAAAAGATAATTTTGCCGCTGAACATTTAATTAATAATTCATCTCTTACGTCGAAAGAAAAGATTGATCGACTGCTTAAAATAAATCCCGACGAAATCCTCGCGTCGGATGATCCTTTCATCTTTTTTATACGAAATACACAGAGCAAACTGAAAGAGATCCGGCCGAAGATTACTGAGATTAATAATTCTCTCACAGTCCTGAATCAACAGCTAGGTGAAGTAGCGTATTATGTCTATGGCGATCAGATTCCGCCAGATGCGACCGGGACATTAAGAATATCCGATGGACGCATAGAGGGTTACGAATATAACGGGACACTCGCCCCGGGAAAGACCACTTATTACGGTTTATACGACAGGTGGAATTCATTTAATAAAAAAGATTATCCCTGGGGACTGCATCCCAGATTTCAGAAAATACCGGAAGGATTTGATCTCTCCACAAATATTAATTTTGCATCAACAAATGATATAGTCGGCGGCAATTCCGGCAGCTCAGTAATTAACTCAAATAAAGAGGTTGTCGGATTAGTCTTTGACGGAAACATTGAGAGCCTTGCCGGAGATTTTATATTTCTACCGGAAATTAACCGGACAGTAGCAGTTGATTCGAAAGGTTTGATTGAAACACTTAAATATTTTTTCAAATCCGAACGGCTGGTCAGGGAATTACAAAACGGAAAATCGGAATAGTGTGAATTTAAATACCTTTAAATGGGCGGAATTATTCCGCCCTTTTTATTGATCCAATTGTGAAACTTTTTCCGATCGCTTTGACGTTATATCTGGTGGGATAAATTAAAGTGAGAAAGGAAATGAATGCATTCCAGTCAGAGTCAAATATCGCCATGCAATAAAAAATGTATTATGGATCCCGTAACAAATTACTGCAGAGGCTGTTTCCGGACTATCGAAGAGATTATACAGTGGAGCCATTCTCCCGCAGATGAGAGAGATCAGATAATGAGGGAGGCGGAGTTGAGAAAATCAAAAATTAAAAAAAACAGATTTCTATCCTGATGAAAAATCTTGCCAAAGGGTATATTCAAATTTATACCGGAGACGGGAAGGGGAAGAGCACGGCCGCAATTGGACAGGCAGTCCGTGCTGCCGGCGCCGGACTAAAATCCTATATCATTCAATTCATGAAGGATTACCCCTATAGCGAATCTGACAGTCTGAAATTATTAAGCAGGTGGATTACAGTTGAAAAGGTGGGAAGCGACGATTATGTTTTCAGAAAGGGGGCCCCGCCCGAATCTGAGATCGAAAAAGCTATAAATGCCCTGAAGTCGGCTGAATTAAAAATGCTTGGCGGAGAGTACGATCTCATAATTCTGGACGAAGTCTGCGTGGCAATTTATTTCGGACTGTTTAAAGTTGAAGATGTAATTCCGCTGCTTGACTTAAAACCGGCAAATGTCGAACTGATTTTGACAGGAAGGTACTGCCCGGAGATTCTTATAGAAAAAGCCGATCTTGTTACTGAAATGAAAGAAGTAAAACATTATTATCAAAACGGAATTTTATCCCGGAAGGGAATTGATTCATAATAAAAATTGCGTCTCTCTTCCCCAAATTATCTAATGAACCGCTCTTGTTTTTTTCCGTTCATAAGCAAAATCAACAATCTTTTTCAGAGTCTTTTTGTAGGAATATCCGGCTTGACGGGCAGATCGCATAAATCCCGCACCTTCGGTTAAATCAGGATTCGGATTCACCTCGAGTACATATAATTTATTATCATCTTTC
>JBAYWA010000194.1:0-4351 GCA_041674325.1 Melioribacteraceae bacterium
ATACGGCTGGGGCAAATATTTGCTGAGTGGATAGATGAAGACCCGGCATTTGAACGCCTGGCCCCGGCACCTTTTAGCACAATCTGCTTCCGCGCAAAACCGGAAGGGATAAATGACGAGGCCGGATTAAATGAGTTTAATCAAAAGCTGCTTAATCTTATCAATTCAACCGGTAAAGTTTTTCTGACTCATACTAAATTAAACGGAATGTTTACTATCCGGGTAGTCATATCGGGATTAAGAACAGAAGAGACGCACGTTAAACTTGCATGGAAAATTATCAAAGAGAGTCTTGAAAAATTACTTGAATAAAAACTGTATCGGCATTCTAAATTAATTGGGATAAATGTATGGAAAGAATATTTCACTTCACCCTCCTTGCGTTCACATCCCTGTTCACGATGATAACACCATTCGGCGTAATACCGCTCTTCAGCAGTTTAACAGAAAAGCTTCCTTCGCCTGAAGTCCGCAAGATTGCCTTTAAAGGAGTATCCACCGCATTCATTATAATAGTTGTCTTTGCTTTTGCAGGAAATTTTATTTTTGATTTTTTTCATATATCAATTAACGGATTGAAGATTGTGGGCGGCGTTCTCTTCTTTATGTCGGGATATGATATGCTTAACGCCAAACTCAAAAGGGTAAGGGAAGATGATGAAAACCACGCCGAGTTCATGAATGATTTTGCTATTACCCCGCTTGGAATCCCGATAATCTGCGGGCCGGGTACGATAACCGTTACTATAGTATTATTCAACGACGCCAGAAATATTTCCGAAAAAGCGATCCTTTTCTCGGTAGTTATTGTTGTTCTGCTTATTACTTTTCTTATGCTGGTTACCAGCAGAAAAATTCTCTCGGTTCTTGGCGACAGCGGGAACAAGGGGCTTATGAGAATAATGGGACTGATAGTGATGATGATTGCTGTTGAGCTTATGTTCGGAGGGCTGACGCCGATTGTGAGAGAAATGATGATGGTTAAGTGAATTAACTAATCCTGATCTCTATTCCGCTCCGGCCGAAAACCGGCAGAAGCGGAACCGCAGTCATCTTTAGAACAAACCTTCTACCGAAAGATATCTTTCCCCGCCGTCATAATTGAAAGTGAGAATTTTTCTCCCGGGCCCAATCTCATTATTTTTTTTGGAGACTGCAGCCAGAGAAGCTCCTGTTGAAATCCCGACAAATAATCCCTCTTCTTTTGCTGCGCGCTGAGCGAATTCGAATGCTTCTTCCTTTGTGATTGTGATTACTCCGTCCAGCAGGGAAGTGTCCAGGTTTTTAGGAATGAAGCCCGCGCCAATGCCCTGAAGCGGATGCGGACCGGCCGAGCCTCCGGAAATGACCGGAGAAGCGTCAGGCTCAACTGCGTAAACTTTCAGTGCCGGAAATTTCTCTTTCAATACTTTTGCTAATCCTGTAATGTGTCCTCCGGTTCCGACCCCGGTTATCAGGTAATCGAATCCCTCCGGAAAATCCTTTAATATCTCCTGAGCGGTTGTGCGGATATGAATACCGACATTTGCCTCATTCTCAAATTGCTGAGGAATCCAGATTTTAGAATTTCCAGCCGCCATCTCGGCCGCTTTCGAAATTGCCCCTTTCATTCCCAGTTCACGCGGAGTTAATTCCAGCCTGGCGCCGAAAGCAGTCATTATTTTCCGTCTCTCAATTGACATCGATTCGGGCATAACTAAAATCAATTCGTATTTTTTTACGGCGGCTACCATTGCCAGTCCGATACCGGTATTTCCGCTGGTAGGTTCAACAATAATACTATCCGGTTTTAAAATTCCTTTCTCCTCGGCATCCTCAATCATCGATAACGCGATTCTGTCTTTGATGCTCCCGCCGGGATTTGCCCTCTCGAGTTTAATCCAGACTTCATTCTTTTTTGTGAACAAATTATTAATTCTGACATGAGGAGTTTCCCCGATTGTCTCAAGAATATTTAATGCTTTCATTTTAATTCTCCCTTAGATTATAAAATCGGCTGCTTCTTCAAATTCGGGATTACTTCTCACCCGGACCTCGCTTTTATTATAAACAATTGAGTTTGCCGGTATGCTTTGGGTAATCCATGCGTTACCACCGATTACGCTATTTTCTCCGATGACTGTTTTGCCCCCCAGAATAACAGCCTGCGAGTAAATGATTACGCCGTTCTTAATCGTCGGATGACGCTTGATCTGGGATAGAGATTTGTCAACACTAAGTGCGCCAAGTGTAACTCCCTGATATATTTTGACGTTCTTCCCAATCTCTGTTGTTTCTCCAATTACGATTCCCGTCCCGTGGTCTATAAAAAACGGCGATTCGATCCGGGCGCCGGGATGAATATCTATTCCGGTCAATTCATGCGCATATTCCGTCATAATTCTTGGGACAATCGGCAATTTCAATTTGTACAGTTCGTGTGCTATTCTGTAGATCGCAATTGCTTTAAAACCGGGATATGCAATGATAACTTCGTCAACACTCTCAGCGGCAGGATCGCCTTTGTATATGGTGTCGGCATCGGAGAGAAGATCCTTATAGACAGCGGGAACCATTTTGGTAAATTCTGCCGCGACGGCGGATGGATTATCGCTAAATAAAGAATCTAATTGTCTTATCAGACTTATCAGATTCCGCTCTAATAACTGTAGCTTTGCCAGCACATCTTCCGGCGAGTAATAGATCCTGCTTGAAAAATGAGGGAAGAAAAGAGTAAGCAATTCGTTAAGGTAATCCACCGATTCTGTTTTTAATAATGCCGTGCAGGAATGTGTCTGACGGTTTGATAATATCGATTGGGCAAATTCAAAATATAAAACGCTGCCGCTGTTTTTCAGTTTCATAATAAAAGCTCTTTAATTTTTAAAATGATTTAAATGGAAAAGGGCAAAACTATTTTAGCGGCAACAACAACGGCAGATATCATTTGTCGGCCGGAGATGTGAAGAGCGGTTTTTTCTCTTCGTACTGCGGGATAAGAATGAATTTATTTTTCTGAAACTAAGCATTGTGAAATGATCTTTCACTAAAAATTTTAATAACGTTTATTATTAAAACAAATATCCGGGGAGAAAGTTCACTATCGCGAGCGAAAATTGCGCAATGACACAATTATGAGACAACCTTAGACCGGAATGAATAAAAAAAAGCGGCTGAATGCCGCTTAGTGTGTCGGAAAATAATAATCTAATTATTTCACAACTTTCACTTCTTGAGCCTGAGGTCCCTTGGGTCCGTCACCTACGACGAACTCCACCTGTTGACCTTTTTCAAGCGAGCGATATCCTTCCGATTGAATGGAAGAAAAGTGCACGAATACTTCGCCGCCCTGACTGCGCTCAATAAAACCGTAACCTTTAGTGGCATTAAACCACTTTACGGTTCCATTTTCACGTTCTGCCATTAAAACTACTCCTTAAATAATTTGTTCGTTAATGCTCGAAACAGCGCCTTGCCGGAGACTGACGCTGATCGGTTTAAAAAATAATAATTAATCGTTAAAAACAAAAACAGCCGCGTCAGCTTACTAAGCTGTCTTGAACATCATCTGTATCTGAGCCGCTTCTTTCTGATTATACTCAAATGCTATCCGCTTGTAATTAACAAGATCGATAATTGTTCCTATAAGGCAGATACCGCCCGTCAGCAGATAAAGAATTCCTAGACCTATCTGATCCGTTAAAAATCTCTGAATCCCGGCCAATCCCAGAAATCCGACCAGCGTTACGAGCAGGATTGTCTGAGGATCCTTTCTTCTTGTCCTGTAAATATTCGCGAATTGTTGTGCCTGTTTGTCGTCCATATTCTTAATGATATTGGAGATATAGAATTGCTCCTCTCCCATTATCTCAGGCAGAATTTCATAGATGTTAGCCATACATAACCTCTTCCGATTTGTTGTAGTTGTTTATCGTTTTAGCGAAAAGTTTTGCGGTTCGGATTGTGATTAAAACAAAAGCGGTAATTCCAAGAGGATGTGTCCTGAAAGAATTAATAAGATCGGCATGATAGAAAAACGAGATTGATCTCCCCAGACCGCAGCCGGGACAGAATGTAATTCCGATATTATGAAACGGGCACAGTGTAAAATGCTGAATTTCGTATGGATCAATCAAAAAGAGGTAGCCTAATCCAATAAGCCAGAAAATGGCTTCCCACTCAACTATTTTAAGAATCGATCTGAATTTATTCATTTGCATGATCGGTTAAATTCTCTCTTAATAATACTCGAAATAAATTGCCTAATCAAGCGGCTGTTCTTTAGTCGTTTGTAATCTGGTTTTGTTTGAACTTTGGAATGGGATTAAAAAAAAGGCTTGTTTAATCAAGCCTTTTTTTATAGATAATTTGA
>JBAYWA010000195.1:0-4350 GCA_041674325.1 Melioribacteraceae bacterium
CCCGTTAAAGCACCTCTGCAGACTGGTATAACAGCTATAGATGCAATGATCCCTATAGGCCGCGGTCAGCGCGAATTGATCATCGGAGACCGTCAAACCGGGAAAACGGCAGTAGCTGTCGACGCTATAATTAATCAGAAATATACTCATACCGAGGAAGCTAAAAAGAACGGCGTTAATCCCGTCTATTGTGTTTATGTAGCAATTGGACAGAAAAATTCGACTGTTGCACAGGTGGTTGCAAAACTTGAAGAATCCGGAGCGATGGAATACACAACCATCGTTAATGCCTCGGCCTCTACTCCGGCTCCGTTACAATATATTGCTCCTTATTCAGGCGCAACGCTCGGTGAATTTTTCAGAGATAACGGAAAGCACGCATTGGTGATTTACGACGATCTTTCCAAACAGGCTGTGGCTTACCGCGAGCTCTCTCTTCTGTTGAAGAGACCCCCCGGACGCGAGGCATACCCGGGAGACGTATTCTATCTCCATTCACGACTTCTGGAACGCGCTTCCAAATTGAGCGATGCATTGGGAGGAGGTAGTCTTACTGCTTTACCGATTATTGAAACACAGCAGGGGGACGTTTCCGCTTATATTCCGACAAACGTTATCTCTATAACCGACGGACAGATCTACCTTGAACCAAATTTGTTTAATGCCGGTGTGCGCCCCGCTATCAACGTTGGTATTTCGGTATCCCGTGTTGGCGGCAACGCCCAGATAAAGGGAATGAAGAAAGTTGCGGGCTCATTAAAATTGGATCTTGCACAGTACCGCGAACTTGAAGCTTTCGCAAAATTCGGTTCGGATCTTGATAAGGCAACTCTAAGAACACTGGGAAAGGGCGCCCGGCTTGTTGAACTGCTTAAACAGGGGCAGTACGTTCCTATACCGGTTGAAAAACAAGTACTTAGCGTTTTTATCGGAACAAATAATTACTTTGAATCAATTGAAGTTAAAGATGTAAAGAGATTTGAAAAGGAATTTTTAGAATATGTGGAGATGAAATATCCGCAGATTCTCGAAAATATCCGTGTGGCAAAAGAGATGAAAGAGGATACAACCCAGCTTGTAAAGAAGGCTGTGGAAGAATTTATTGAGAAGTTTAAGAAGAGTTAATTATTAGATGGCGACACTTCGCGACATAAAAGGAAGAATCAAGGGCGTTAAAAGCACCCAGCAGATAACGAAGGCAATGAAGATGGTTGCCGCCGCAAGACTGCGCCGTGCGCAGGAAAATATTATCAGCGCCAAACCTTATTCTAAAAAGATCGCGGAAATGCTTCAGCACCTGCTGGGCATCGAGAAAAATTTCAACAATCCTCTCTTTACCCAGAGGGATGTTAAAAGAGTTGCCCTGATAGTAGTTACATCCGACCGCGGATTGTGCGGCGGCTTTAATATGAATGTGATACGTAAAGCTGAAGAGTTAATTAAAGATGAATTTGCCGGCTACAATCAGAACGGCAACCTGGATTTATACTGTCTTGGTAAAAAAGGGAATGATTATTTTACAAAAAGACCTTACAATGTAGTTGGTTCCTACCCAGGAATTTTTTCCCACTTAAAATTTGAATTCGCATCCGGATTAATTAAAGAACTCACCTCCAGGTACCTTGCCGGCGAGTTTGACAAAGTTTTAGTTGTTTACAATGAATTTAGATCAGTCATTCAGCAGAGAACTACGGTAGAACAGCTGTTTCCAATTAAGCCCTTTGAGACAAAGGCCAGTGAACCGGCGCAGGATGTTGATTATATTTATGAGCCGGATAAGCTGACGATAATCAGCGCTCTTCTGCCTAAACATCTGAATGCGCAAATGTGGACAACCCTGCTCGATTCTTATGCCGCGGAGCTGGGAGCAAGAATGACTGCTATGGATATGGCAACGGAAAACGCTAAGGAATTGATCCGGTCATTGAACCTGACCTACAATAAAGTCCGTCAGGCCTCTATTACTAAAGAAATTCTAGAGATCGTATCGGGTGCGAATGCCCTTAAAGAATCATAATTAGTTTACGTTTGAAATGAAGTCTCTTTTTATTATCTTAATCAGGGTTACTCTAGCATGCTCGATGATTTAACCGAAAAGCTTGATCGGGCTTTAAAAAAAATCACTGGTCAGGGTAAACTAAGCGAGTCGAATATTTCGGATACTCTCCGTGATATAAGGCGTGTTCTTTTAGATGCCGATGTTAATTATAAAGTCGCCAAGAAATTCATTGACGATGTAAAAGAAAAAGCGCTCGGTGTTGAAGTGCTGAATTCCGTTACCCCCGGACAGCTCATCACAAAAATAATGTATGATGAACTAACCCGGCTTTTAGGCGGTACCGGTTCTGAAATCAGGTTGAACGGCTCCGGCATTACTGTAATTATGCTGATTGGATTGCAGGGATGCGGAAAAACCACATTCAGCGCTAAACTTGCGAAATATTTAAAGAGTAAAAAGCAGAATGTTCTTTTGGTTGCCGCGGATGTTTACAGGCCAGCGGCTATAAAACAATTGCAGATTCTGGGAAGTCAGATTGACGTTCCGGTATTTACAATCGAAGATAGCAGGGAGCCGGTAAGGATTGCATTCGAATCTCTGGCGTATGCCAGGGAAAACGGACTTAATACTGTAATCATCGACACCGCTGGACGTCTGCATGTTGATGATGAGATGATGTCTGAAGCGGCTCAGATCAAGGCAAATGTCAATCCGACAGAAACACTGTTTGTTGTTGACTCGATGACCGGGCAGGATGCAGTTAATTCCGCAAAGGCGTTTCACGAAAAAGTTGAATTTGACGGAGTTGTTCTTACAAAACTTGATGGCGATTCCAGAGGAGGATGTGTCCTCTCAATTCGGGCAGTCGTTGACAGACCCGTTAAGTTTGTCAGTCTGGGTGAAAAACTCGATTCAATCGAATCATTTCATCCCGATAGGATGGCTTCCCGGATTCTGGGTAAGGGAGATGTAATTTCCCTGGTCGAAAAAGCGCAGGCGCAGTTTGACGAGAAGGAGGCCGGTGATCTCGAGAAGAAATTCAAAGAGAATAAATTCGACTTTGACGATTTTCTTAAGCAGATAAAAATGATAAAAAAGATGGGCTCGTTGAAAAGTCTGCTTGGACTGGTGCCGGGAATCGGCTCAGCAATTAAAAATGCGGATGTTGATGAAAAACAACTGGTTGTTGTTGAATCGATAATCCAGTCGATGACTGTAAAAGAAAGAACCAATCCGAAAATTTTGAACGGCAGCAGAAGAAAGAGAATTGCCAGAGGAAGCGGAAATACGATACAGGATGTAAACAGACTTATCAAGCAGTTCGAGCAGATGCAGCTGATGATGAGAATGATGAATAAAAATTCGGGAAAATTTTCATTACCAAAAAATATAAGATATAATTAGTTAATAAAATCAATAAGGAGTTACAAATTGGCAGTTAAGTTAAGACTGAGAAGAATGGGAAAGAAAAAACAGCCCGTATACAAATTAGTTGCGGCTGATTCACGTTCACCAAGAGACGGTAAATTTATCGAAGCTATTGGTTTATATAATCCCAAAACTGATCCTGCAACAGTGGATATCAAAGAAGCACGGGCTATTTACTGGTTAGGAGTTGGCGCTCAACCGACTGATACCGTAAAAAATATTCTTTCCCACCAGGGCATCATTCTAAAGCATGAAATGATGAAACAGGGGTTGAACGAAGAGCAGATCAATTCCAAATTAGAGGAATGGAAGAAATTAAAAGAAGCTAATTTGGCGGCTGCTTCAAAGAAAAAAGCGGAAAAGGCAAAAGCAAAAAAAGTGTCGGCTGATAAGCCGGATAAAACTGATAGTGAAGGGGAAGTATAGAGTACTACTTCCGGGTCAGCTTAATTCCTGTCGGAATTGCTTGCACTAATTACGTACTCTGATGGTTCACTAACTTATAGGAATTCTCATGAAGGATTTCATCGAATTTATCGCAAAACACCTTGTTGATTCTCCGGACAGCGTTGTGCTTGAAGAAACGGCGCCGGATGAAAAAACAGTTGAGTTAACACTTAAAGTCGGACCTGACGATGTCGGAAAAGTCATCGGCAAGCAAGGTAAAACCGCTCAGGCGATGAGAACCTTATTGACTGCTATTGCAGCCAAAGATGGCAAACGCGCCATCCTGAAAATACTGGATTAATCAATTTCAATCGTGAATGATTTATTTCTGATTGCAGAAATTAAAGCTATACACAGTTCAAATGGATTTGTTCTAGTTGATTCTTTTTCGGATTTCTCAGAGAGGTTTAAAAAGCTGAAATCTGTGTTTATCGATTTATTCGGTTCTAAAAAAGAGTTCTTTGTTGAAAATGTGA
>JBAYWA010000196.1:0-4348 GCA_041674325.1 Melioribacteraceae bacterium
CCCGTCTTTAAGTTGGTATATCTTACCCAGGGGATTTTTTCCCGTTTGTTATCAGAAGCTTTGTATTCTATCTTTACATCGGGATTGATATGCCAATGAATCCCCTCTTGGGTTCCAAGCGCGCTTATCTGAGCCCCGATCTTCATTGTAAGTGAAATATCCCACTCCGAGTTTTTTTCATCGGTCAGGTAATGTCTTTGTGTAACCAGTTTTCTGGAGTAGAATTTCTGCGGCCAGTGGCATTGCTCGCAGGTCTCTCTGGCTGGACGCAAATTAGAAATCGGTGTCTCAATCGGTCTGGGAATTGTACCAAGAGTAACCGCATAAACCTGATACAGCCCGGAAAGTTTAGATTTCACATACCAGCTGGCACCGGTACCAACATGGCAGTCAACACAGGCAACTCTTGCGTGCGGTGAATTCTGATAAGCTGTATATTCAGGAATCATAACATTATGGCATAACGTGCCGCAGAATTCAACCGATTCCGTATAATGGAATGCTTCGTAGCTTCCGAATGCGGTAAGAAAAAGAAAAATGGTTGTTCCGACAGCGAAGATAAAAAATGCATGTCTGTGCCGTATATCATTTAAATTAACGTGAGGCCATTCTTTTGTCGGAAGAACATGATTCCTCTTGTCCCGCCTTACTTTCAAAAACATTCCAACGGGAACCATTAATAATCCAAGAACAAGAAAGCCGGGGAGTATTATATATACAACCAGCCCTAAATAAGTTCCTCCCCCCGATGTAAATGTTATAACGAAAAGAAAGATTATCATAAAAATACTGATCAGGGCAATAGTAGCTCCGATTAGTGATACCCAATTTTGTGATGAGTGAGGCAGTTTGATTTTCATTTTAATCCCGATTAATTCTTATGAATTTTCCAGTTATACAGAGGAGATAGATGAGTTCATCTTTGTGAAGTAAAGTTAAAAAGGGGGAGTTAAATATCCAAAATGTATTTAATTGTAATGCGGTTTACCTTCAAAAACAGCTATAATTTTCTCATCTGGTACTTTTCTTTTTTTCTCTATCCTTAATTTTAAAATAGAGAGCCACGGCAAAAATAAGAATCGCCGCGGTAGCGGCCGCAAACCCCGTTCTCCGCGTATAATACTCGTCAATTTCTTTATCTGCTAAAACCGATGCCTTGCTCAGTATCTGAATTCCGTTACGCGTCCTTTCTTCAACCTTTAATGAGTCAAAAGTGTGGATCATAGTTCGGGACTGTATTAAATCCTGTTTGGCATCCTGAAGAAGAAATCCAATTTCTACATCATTCATACCTTTCTGTTTTACTTCCTTGTATTTATTTGTCGCAGCCTCAAAGCGGGTTTTAAGATCTGTTATGGAGTTTTTTATTTTATTAGCTACAATATAACCGGCATCTCCGGAACTATGACAATTAACGCATAATGATTCTTCTCCGGTTCCGATCATCTCGTCAGTAGTTTTTTCAATTGCATGATTTCCATGACATTGTTCGCACCCGTGAAAATCCTGCTCCTCAAAAGCTCTTGCCATTCTTGTTGTATTGAAGTATTCCATGTTGCTGGCGTGACAGGTTCCGCATACATGAGAAACCGAAGTAATTCCAGGGGGCATCGCCCCGTGATTACCGTGGCAATCGTTGCAAGCAGGAGCTCCAAGATCTTTGTTTTTAAGAAGTGCTATTCCGTGGACACTCTTTGAATATTCCTCCAGCATATTGTTTGATAGATTGTACTTTTTCATTAAATCAGAATTACCGTGACATTTGTTACAGGTCCCGGGAATATTTAGTTTATATACTGTAGACCGGGGATCTTTAACCGGCATAATACTATGAGCGGTATGACAACTTGCACACTCGGCTACATTTTCGTCCCCCGCAATGAGCTTTTTGCCGTGCGCGCTTGTATAATATTGAGTCATCTGATCGGTTGCAATGCTCGGCTGAAAAGCTCTCATGTACTCTATATCCGAATGACACTTACCGCAGAATTTGGGGATATCTTTATGCTTTGGTATCCCGATAAATCCATTTCCGGGACTCATCGCAATCTCCTGATCATCGCTGTTCGGATCGCCGCCATGGCACGATGAGCAGGCAAGATTGGCATGACGGTGAACGTCATTGTCTGAAAAATCAACCGGCATATTATCTATCTCTTTATGGCAGGTATAACAACGATCTTGCTGCGGATTCTGTATATTCTTATTTTTTGTTTGACCATAGAGCGCAGCCCCGGTCAGAAATGAAACAGTTAATACCCAGATCAAAATTCTTGAAGAGCCTCTTTCCATGATATAATTCCTATAATAAGTAACCAATTGCAGTCATTATCACTATGAATGCTGCTATCAGAATTCCGATTATCGTCAGCGGTTGGATTTTCCAATTCGTTCTGTGTTTTACTTTCATGTAGGGAACCAGCATCCAGACAAATCCGGCGATTCCAAAAAACAATACGCCGAGTAATTCTCCTTCAAAAAATAAAATATGCGCCGGCAGCAATTTCAGCGATTGGAACATGAACATGAAATACCATTCCGGTTTAATACCTTCCGGCGCCGAAGCAAATGCATCCGCCTTATTCCCAAGTTCCCACGGGAAATAGAGAGCCAGAAAAATTAAAATATTAAAGACTACCACCCATAGGAGAAGGTCCTTTAAGGCAAAATCGGGGAAAAAAGAGATATATTTTTTCTTCTCTTCGGGCAAATTTTTAAAATGCGCCGGTTCGTGCATTCCCTGCCGCTGTATGAATAACAGATGCAGCCCAAGCAAAACTGAAAATATTGCAGGCAGGATTGCAACATGAATTCCAAAGAATCTGGATAGAGTTGCGCCAGTAACTTCATCCCCGCCGCGCAAAAAAATCTTCAAGGGTTCCCCGATAATCGGAACCACGCCGACAATATCGGTTCCTACTTTTGTAGCAAAGTAAGCAAGTTCGTTCCAGGGCAGCAGGTAACCGCTGAATCCGAATGCAAGCGTAAGAATCAGAATGATAAAACCCGTAATCCAGGTAAGTTCGCGCGGTTTTTCGTAAGCTTTTGTGAAAAAGACACTGAACATATGAATGAAAGCAAAAAGCACAAGCAGATTGGCCGACCAGCTGTGAACGTTTCTTATTAGCCAGCCGAATTTCACTTCGGTAACTATAAAACGCACGCTTTCATAAGCGCTCTCCTCTCCGGGTCTGTAATATAAAAGCAGGAGTATCCCCGTAAGAAGCTGTACGAGAAAAAGAAAAAGCGTAACTCCTCCCATGTAATACCAGACGGAGTGCCTGTGCGCAGGAACTTTTTTGTGCTCAAGGAGATTACGTACGGGCGTAAGATCATACCTTTCGTCAATCCAGTATATTAATTTTGAACCGATATTTTTAATCATCTTCAGCCCGCCTTGGTAATTACTATTTCATCCTTAATGACTTTCACCTGATATTCTTCTAGCGGGCGCGGCGGCGGACCCGAAATATTTCTTCCGCTCAAATCATATATTCCGTTATGACACGCGCACAGGATCTGTTTTGTATCGTTTCTGTATTGGACTATACAATCAAGATGCGTACAGCTGGCAGATAGTGCTTTTAACTGATTATCCTCGGTCTTAATCAGAATTACCGGCTGTCTCCCAAATTTAATAATCTTGGAACTGTTGGCAGGAAATTCGGCATTAAGACCCGCTTTTACGGAGTTTACTACCGGTTCCGCACTCCTGGGGGGGATTAAAAAAGATATTATAGGATAGAACACGGCTAATATTCCACCGATTCCGCCAAAGCCCAAAAGTAAATTCAAAAATTTTCTTCTATCTAATGGCATAGTCAAAATTAATTTAGTTAATAAATCATTTATTTAACCGTACAGTAGCAGATTCTTCGTGACACTTTAACTTTGTTTTTAAAAACAGTTATCCTTCTTTATTCGTGAACGTTGAAGACTTCATTTTTCCGTAGAAAATAGAGATGGCCAGCAGCACAAGACCGAGTACGATAAAAGAAACTATCCTATAGATCGGTTCAAGATCTGAGGTTCCGACAAACAATGTATATATAACTGTCATTATAAATGTAAGTAATGCCATCCACCGGTATTTTTTATTTTTAAGTATCACACTGAGTATGTAATAGATAAGCGCCACAATAGTCCAGGAAAGTCCTACGAATTCTTTAGGCACAATATGGTACAGGGCAAACGGAAAGATGAAAAATGCCGCACCCAAATAGAATAGTCTCATAACATCTGTCTTCAAATCCAGCCTGTCTCTCTGCCAGTTTAGAATTCTTGCAGTTACAAGGGCCACCACTCCAAAACTTAGGGTAACGCCGCCGAGCGATCCGGCAACAAACAG